>JAIDKJ010000169.1 GCA_029051835.1 Paramuribaculum sp.
ACCTAAGGAGGCTCTCAGGGGCATCAGCCACTGAGCCTTGCTACACTCTGAGGGTGCCCGTCAGTCTGGCTCCGGTGCTAGAAGCCGTTGCGCTGGAGTTTGCGGTCGTGATGGATTCGACGAGAAACTTGACAGACAACAGCTCCGAATGGAGGGGGATATAAAACGACTGAGTATAGACGGCGCGGAGATATGCATCGCTCCGATAGCCGGACGCGGGCGAGCAGCCGAGCGGGAGGCTACGGGGCGGCTTGTGGCGGCGATGTTCGGCGCGGAGGCCGTGCTCGAACATGCTGACAGTGGCGCCCCGATGGTGGCCGGATATGATGATGGCCGTGTGTCGGTGAGTCACGGTGCGGGATATGCCGTCGTGGCGCTGTGCGGCCCGGGATTGCGTGTGGGTGTCGACATAGAGTCGGCCCGCGAACAGCTGCGGCGTGTGACAGGCCGTATACTGACGGCGGGAGAGCGCGAGGCGCTGCCTATGCCGGAGCGATGCGATCTGAAACTGCTGCAACGCATATGGACGGCAAAGGAGGCCGTCTACAAGCTGACGCCCGACAACGGATGCCTGACGCTCGGAGAGATCGACGTGGTCAGGGCGGAGGGTCTGGACGCGTGGCGAAGGGGTGAGATTGTGGCTCCACGCGACGGGATGACCGTGAGGTTTGTGGAAATAGAGGGGGACGCTCTGCTGACTGTCGCTACGGCGGTCAGGCGCCAAGAAGGTCGCGTGTGATATCGAGCGCTGCCGCGATCTCCTCGGGTGTGGCAGTGGAGTCGAGGCGGATGTCGCCCGGAGCTGCAAGCAGAGTGAAGTTGATCGTCTGCGGGTCGGTGTTTTTCTTGTCGTGTCGCATCAGTCCGATCAGCGTGTCGTAGTCGTCGCAGGTGAATTCGGGCGCCCCGTAGCGTGATTTTACGAACTGAGCCACCGCGTGGAGCCGCTCTGATGGGAATCCGTGTTTCATGTGGGATAGCACAAGGTCGGCTACCAGTCCGCGGGCCACAGCATAGCCGTGGGCGAGGTGGGCGCCGGTCTTCATGGCGAGCCCTTCCATGGCGTGGGCCATTGTATGGCCGAGATTGAGCGCTTTGCGGAGTCCTCGTTCATGCGGGTCTTCCTCCACGATCCGCTGCTTTACCGTCACGCTCTTCTTGAGCAGCTGCAGAAGCTCCTTGGGGTCGTCGCAGTCTTCGATGGGGAATGCGAGGAGCCGGTCGATGGCCTCTTCGGAATCGAGCAGTCCGTGCTTGAGCATTTCGGCATAGCCCGACAGGAGTTCCTCGCGCGGAAGCGACCTGAAGAAGCATGTGGATATGATTACGGCCACCGCTTCCTGAAATACTCCGATTTCGTTTTTGAGCCCTTCGAAGTTGATGCCGGTCTTTCCTCCGACAGCTGCGTCGACAGCCGCAAGCAGTGTGGTGGGGACGTTGATGAATTTGACTCCGCGCTTGAATGTGGCTGCCGCGAATCCGCCCATGTCGGTGACCACGCCTCCTCCGATGTTGATGATCAGGGAGCTGCGCGAGCATCCTCCGGCCACGAGCCGGCTCCAGATCTCTGAAAGGCTGCTGAGGTTTTTGGCTTCGTCGCCCGGCTCGCACTCTATGACGCATGCCCCGGCTACGGCGGCTGACTGCTCGGCGAGGGCGGGTAACACTTCGCGGCGCACGTTGCTGGCGGTGATGACAAAGAGTCCGTTGGGTTTTGCCTCGTCGACGATAGCTTCAATGGCGGCGGCGACTTCGTTGTTGAATACAAGTATCTGGCTCATAGTCGGGGATGTAGGTTTGTTGACGTTTGTTGAGATGGAGAGTTCACGACAAAAATAGTGATAATGTCGGACACGGCAATCATAAGTGACTCCTAAAAAACATCCGGCAGTGTCAAACGTATGTCAATTAGCTATTTAAGCATGTGTTAAGCTCGTATAAAAATACTAAACGGGGAGGGGGAGGCATGGTGTCGTGGCGACAAACGCGCACTGCGGCGGCATGCCGCGGGCAGTAATTTTGCAGCCGGGAACAAGCATGGGGCACTGAAACGAATGCTTGTCCCTGTACCGACAACGAAACATGACGATATGAGCACAAATAGATTGCAGAGAGTGAAGATAGAGGCTACCGGAGTGGAACGCCGAGGGGGCCGGGTGAGGCGGTGTGTGAATCTGGTGAGGACTCGCGGGGCACTGAAGAAGATGTCGCCCGTGCCATCGGCCGACAGCAATGGCGGTGAGGGTGGTGGCGCCGATGGGAACGTAGCCTTCGTGCGGCGGCCGTCGGTGTATGAACCGGTGAGGCTTGTGGCCAGAACGGTCGGGCGGATGCAGCGTCAGACCTCGGCTTTCACCCCTTCGGAGTATGATCCCGGCCGACGGTCGGGGATGAGCGACAAGGATGTGGTCTCGCTGTCGGATATGCTCGGCACTACTTACTCCGGCCTGGTGGCTGAGGCGGCCGAGAACGGCATGATGTTTCAGCCTGTGGCTTGCGGCTACAGGCTGACAGGCGCCGACGGATCGGTGCTGTATGATTCGGGAGTGCAGTTGGCCGGCGTCGGCGAAGGGGTGCAGCTGTGCGGCGTGATGCATCCCGGACTCAACTGGCGCGGCTCATCGGATTTCACCATAGCCGATTTCGCCATTGAGGCCGAAGCCTACGCTCTGGAGGCAGAGATACCGGCCTACGATGCGGAGAGCGGCGTGGCCGAGGTGGAGATCTACGTCGGCGAACAGATCCACCCGGTGGATCCCGACGGACTCGCTGAAGTGAGGATCGACGGTGCGTCGGGCAACAACCCATCGGTCAGGCTCGCCCTGCCGGGCGCCACCACCGCCATGATGCCCAACCTGCGGAGCCTGACGGCCAAGGCGCGGATGCTGGCAGGGTGCGGCATGGGGTGGATGCGCGTGGCAGCAAGGGTGAAGGCCGGCGAGGCGCGAATCATCAGGGTGGCCGACGCCGCCCGCGGAGATGTGGCTTTAAGCCGCAAGGCTATAGACAGAGCCGTGGCTCAGGCCGAAGAGTGCGCGCGGCACACCATGACCGCCGAGGAGCGACTGCTGGCGGCGGCAGGCACACCCAACGGATTCAGAGCCGAGCGGTGTGTGCGGTCGGGCGACACGGCTGTGATGAGCGGCATCACTATCGTGCGTTTCGAAGGGGTGTCGCCCCTGGAGATGGTAGCGGCTGAGGCAGGCGACGACCGGATAGAACTGTGCGCGACGGTGACAGGCCGCGACGGCACTACGGCGGTGCGCCGGGCTGCAATGACGGGCGATTTCAACACGATAGTGCGCCGGCCACTGGTGGGATATCCGTCGGCCGACGTGTCGGCGATCCATATCAAGGCCGCCTGCGGAGGCGTCAGCAAGCATTTCAGCGCTATGCTTACACCATCGGCCGACATGAGCCGTTCGCTCCATATCACCACCGGGCTTGGCGCCGCGCCTCACGACGAAGCCTCGCCCGAAAGCGAGGAGGAGGCTCTGCCGGCGGCCTGCCGTCGTATCGGCAACGCTTTGGTGGCATTGTCGGCCTGCCGGATGACGGCGTGTATGCTTGGCGAGGGTGTGGAAGTGACCGCGATGGCGGCAGCCGACCGTAGCCGCGCCACATGGGACTCGTCGAAGTGCCACCTGTATGCGGCGGCATCGGACGGCATATACGGCGTGAGTGTGGATATGGCTTCGGGACGCATGTCGGCCACATGTCTGTCGGACCGACGGCCAACCGGAGCGCTGACACCGGCACGGGAAGGGTATTATGCCGCGACCGACAGCGGAGTGGTGGCGATAGCGGGCGGATGCGTGAAACCTATGGATGGCGGCCGATGGCAGTCGGCCCGTACAGACAGTGCAAGCGGCCTGCCGCTGATGACCGACAGCGCCGGGCGCTGCTTCCTGATCGATGACGACGGCACGGAGTATCGGGCCGACCTGTCGAGGCCGGATGAAGCCGAGTGGAGTGCCGGAGTGGAGCTTGAAGCGGACCGGCGGGTGTGCGGGGCTGAACTTCGCCTCCGCGCCAAGGCTTTTGACGGCACTGTGGAGATAGCCGCCGGAGGACGGCGCCGGATGCAGACGGTCAGCCGGTGGAGAATACGCGGGCCGATAAACGGTGTGGTGAGGCTGAGGGGTGTCGTTTGTCCGCCGCGGCCATACGTTGAGCTGAGGCTGCGGGGACGTGTGTCGGACGACATGAGGCTATGGTCGGCGACGCTGGAAACGGCAGGTAGTGAAGGGAACAGTGTGTGGTAGAACGTAGAGAGATATTATGATGGAGGAATTGCACGAAAATGAGGCCATATTTTCCGATCCGGCGGCTCTGATGGCTGAAAATGAGCGCCGCAAGTCTGCCCGCGGCGGAGTGTATGACCCTGAGAGCGGCGAGGGTTGCTGCGGCGAGCGGGTGGAACTGAAACGCTGTTTCAGGCGGTGGCTGGTGCCGGCGGAGATGGTGGCCGATCCGCGGATGAAAGCGTGTCGCCGTGTGGCCGAGATAGAGCGTCTGCGGGCGGAGTATGACTTCGAGTTCTGGGCGTGGCGCTGCGTGGAGATAGCCGACAAGCAGACAGGCCGGATGATGCGGATGAAGCTCAACCGCCCTCAGCGCAAGCTGCTCGGAGTGATGGAGGGTCAGAGCCGTTAGGGCAATCCCGTTAGAGTGATACAGCTGAAGTCGCGCCAGTCGGGTGGAC
>JAIDKJ010000017.1 GCA_029051835.1 Paramuribaculum sp.
CGGCATTTGCGGCAACAGACATGGCTATGGAAGAAGAGAGCGTAGCCGATGCAGAGGCCACAAATGATGCAGGCGCCCCCGAAACAGACGGACACAACGCCGAAACGACCGACGGAGAATACCGTCCGTCGGAGATAGCCCTTGCGATGTTCCGCCCGATGCTCACCACCGCCGAAAACGGACAGCTTGCACTTACTTTCACTGTACCTGATGCCAATACCGTATGGCGATTTATTGCCACCGGTTTTGACACCTCCATGCAGCATACTACCGAAAGCCGCGACATAACGGCCTCGAAACGCATCATGGTTACCCCCAATGCCCCTCGCTTTCTGCGTAATGGCGACAAGGCGACTATAGAAGTGGCCGTATTCAACAACTCCGAGGAAACTGTAAGCGCCAAAGTGATCACCGAATGGTTTGATCCCACCGACGGACATGTCATAGGACGTTCCGAAAAGATGACTGAAATACAGCCCATGCTGTCAGTCACAACAGATGCCACCATAACCGTTCCATCAGAAGGACAGATGCTCGGATTCCGAACGAGAGCCATTACCTCCGACGGTTCTGACGGCCAGCAGAACATTATCCGCCTTCTGCCGGCTGATGTTCCGGTGGTGCAATCCGAAAACTTCTATCTTGCGCCTAATGACAGTGTATATTCCGTTTCACTGCCTAAGGCAGCAAAGGACATGAAGCTGACTCTTACCTACTGCGACAATCCGCTATGGTATGTGGTCACTGCACTGCCTGAAATACAGAGTCCTGATTTGCGGACAGCTCCCGATGCCGCAGCCTCGATATTCTCCGCCGTGGTAGCAAAAGAGATCATGACCCGATACCCTGAAGTAGCGAATGCGGTAAGATACTGGACTGAGGCGGCCGACAGCGACAGCACTCTGACATCGATGCTTGAAAGCAATCCCGACCTTAAAACTCTGCTGCTCAAATCCACTCCGTGGCAACAGGAAGCGATGAGCGACACCGAGCGGATGCGTCGCCTGTCGCTGCTCTTCGACCGATCGCAGACCGATCAAGCCTACGACAACGCTATCGGACTGCTTGAGAAACTCCGTCAGCCTGATGGCGGCATGGCATGGAATACATTCTATCCCCGTTCGTCGGAATGGGCTACGGAAGCCGTAGCCGCGATACTCTGCGAACTCAACCGCATAGGTTATTTCCCCTCCGGCGACAAAAGGCTTAAAGCCATCTACCACAGCGCGCTCGGATACCTCCAGAAGATAGCCGAGAAAGCCGTTACCACCGACCCACGGTATATCAATATCACTTTTGCCATGATCGCATCGGCTACCCCCGACTTCACACTGTCGGCCACCGGACAACAGATCGTTGACCGCACGGTGCAATCTGTGATCGGAACATGGAAAGAGCTCACAGTCCGGGACAAGATCGAAGCATCTCTGCTGCTGATTTCAAACAAACGGATGGCCGTTGCATCGGAAATAATGAGATCGGTGGACGAGTACTCTGTCAGCAGCCCGCAACTCGGCATGTGGTGGCCGTCGACAGGCAACAGCGTCTACCGGACCGGAAATGTGCTCACTTCGGCCCGCGCACTGCTTGCCTACAGCCTGCTTTCGCCTCGGGCACCACAGATCGATCCCATACGCCAGTGGATCATCATACAGAAACAGGCCATGAACTGGGGCACGGCGCCAGCGGTCAGCCATATTGTGGCCTCGCTGCTTGCATCCTCGCCTTCATGGACAGATAAGGCCGGAACAGTCGACGTCAGCATCGACAGGAAGGATATAGCCGTGAGCGCAGAGCCTTATACCGGATCACTTCGCGCCACTATACCGTCGAAAGGCAAGACCCTTACGATCGCACGCACAGGCCACACTCCGGCATGGGGTGCCGTAATAAGCCGGTTTACCGCCACCCCGTCGGACATCGAAGCCAAAGCCTGCGAAGGACTGTCGATTGAAAAACGCCTGTTGCGCATGGCACCCGACGGATCGTGGGAGGATGCCTCGACACTCAACAACGGCGACCGTGTGAAAGTGGTTCTCACCCTCAAAGCCAGTCGCGACATCGACTACCTTGCCATCACCGACCAGCGTGCGGCCTGTCTTGAACCTGCCGAACAGCTCCCCTCACCGATATGGAGCGAAGGAGTATGTTTCTATCGTGAAAATCTTGATACGGAAACGCGCATCTTCATTGACCGCCTGTCGAAAGGCACCTATATCCTTACTTACGAGATGTGGGTCAACAACGCAGGCAGCTACGCTTCGGGCATAGCCACCGCACAAAGCCAGTATGCTCCCGAACTCACCGCCCACTCAGCAGGCTCGCGGATTGAAGTCAAATGACCGGACTGAACGTTTTTTTGGCATGATTCGCACAGATTGTTTAACTTTGCATACACCAAAACGTCAACCACACTGACAGAATTACGATATGAACCGCGCCGATGACAGCAGCAAACGATCCTTCATAGACCGGATCATACAATGGGCCACCGACAAGTGGACCTACTGCACTGTCGGCGTATGGCGCGATACCACCGACCGGCCTTCAGTGCATCTGATGAAGATCATCAACCTGTCGGTAAGAGGATTTCTCAACGCCGATCTGCAGAGTCAGGCCTGCGCGATGACCTACCGCACTCTTTTAGCAATGGTGCCGGCTCTTGCCATGCTGTTTGCCATAGCCCGTGGATTCGGATTCCAGAACCTGATGGAATCCGAGATACTCAGCTTCTTCCCCGCACAGCATACCGCCCTGCAGGCCGCATTCCGATTTGTCGACTCGTATCTGGCACAGACATCCGAAGGAGTGTTCGTGGGTGTGGGCGTAGTAGTGCTTCTATGGACTCTCATCTCGCTGCTTGGCAATGTGGAGGACTCGTTCAATCATATATGGAATCTGAGCAGCAGCCGCTCCATAGTCCGCAAAATGACCGACTATCTGGCCATATTGCTTACGCTGCCAGTATTCATGATCTGTTCGGCAAGCCTTTCTCTGCTTGTGTCGTCGACACTACAGCAGCTTATAGATGTGGACTTTCTCAAACCGACAGTCAACTGGCTTCTTGACCTCGGCAGTTACATATTCACCTGCCTGTTCTTCATGGTGAGCTACCTGTTTATCCCCAACACCAAAGTAAAGTTCAAGCCGGCCGCCATCGTAAGCCTTTTTGTCGGTGCCGCATTCCAGTTGCTGCAATGGGTGTTTGTCAGCGGACAGATGTATGTATCTAAGTACAATGCCATCTACGGCTCGTTCTCATTCCTGCCGTTGCTGCTGATATGGCTGCAGCTCGTATGGCTGGTGACCTTTATCGGCGCCCTGCTCTGCTATGCATCGCAGAATGCCGGACAGTTTAATTTTTATCAGGATGTCGACAACATTTCGATCTCCTACCGTCGCAAAGTGGCCATCGCCATAATGGCTATCGTGTCACGGCGCTTTGGCGAAGGAGATGGCGCTATCACGTCGCGACAGCTTGCCACTGACTACGGACTCCCCATAGCGTTGGTCAACCCGACAGTGGAATGCCTTCACAAAATAGGACTCATCAGTTTCATAGATGCCGGATCGGGACAGCCCGACCGCCCGCTACAACCTGCCGTGGATGTCACCCGGCTGACGGTAGGACGTGTGATCAGACTGATGCAGTCGGAAGGCACATCAGACTTCATCCCCGGATTCCGACAACGGTTTGAGTCAATCGACCGATTGTGTGACGAAGTCACCGATCAGATGATCGCAGCAGCCGATACCACGCAAATCATTTCACTCAATATAAACCAATCAGAGCAATGAAAAAACAAATCGCAACTACAGCCGCTCCTGCGGCCATCGGTCCCTACAGCCAGGCTATCGACCTCGGCAACATGGTGTTCATCTCCGGACAGATACCCGTAAATCCCGCCAACGGCGAAATTCCCGAAGGAATCAAGGCTCAGACAGCCCAGTCGATAGCCAACATCAAGGCTATCCTCGCCGAAGCCGGACTCACTATCGACAATGTGGTGAAGACCACTGTATTTCTGGCCAACATGGCTGACTTCACTGCCATGAACGAGGTATATGCCGAAGCATTCACCGCTCCGTTCCCTGCCCGCTCGGCTGTCGCTGTCCGCGAACTGCCCAAGCAGGTGCTTGTCGAGATCGAAACTATCGCTGTGCGATAAACATCGCTCCGACCGGATACATAGCCGACGATGCCCATAGTCCCATCACAAGGACTCCGGCACCGTCGGTTTTCATTTCACCAGATCTGCCATCCGATGTCAATCGGGCTGTCGCGAAGCAAGAAAGTCGGCAACGACAAAAGTAGACCCACCGACAAATATCATATCCGACTCCGACGAGTCGGCGACAGCATTGTGATAAGCCTGCGCCACATCATCGTCGACCGATGCCAGCTGAAGGCCAGCATCATCGACTTTCTCCGCCAGCAGTTGGGCCTGAAGCGCCCTGTCGACCGACGGACTGCACGCATAGACATGCAGCCGCGGGATGCCGCGCAACAGTCCGAGGACCGAACCGACATCCTTGTCGGAAACAAACCCGATGACCAGACGGACTGCCGGGCCTTCAAACTCCCTTAGACGCTTGGCCGTATAGCGCCATCCGCCGGGGTTATGCCCCGTGTCGCACACGGTCAGCGGCTTCCGGTCGACAATCATCCACCGCCCCATCAGTCCTGTTAGATCACATACGTGTGAAAATCCGTTTCTGACAGCATCGTCTGTAATGTCGAGATGCAACCGGCGCAGTGATTTGACAGCCTCAAGCACTGTGAGGGCATTATGCCGCTGGCATTCTCCGGTCAGAGGCGAAATGACCTCGCCGAACCCGACAGTAGCGTAGCATTGCACTCCGTCATGACCGGCTGACACTCCTTTGATCTCGTCGCTGTCGGAGGCTATCATCAACGGCGCGCCGACCTCGACGGCTTTGCGCTCAAACACCTCGCGAACCTCGCCTTCGGCCTCTCCGACTATCGCCGGCACACCGGGCTTGAATATTCCAGCTTTTTCGGCCGCTATCAGAGGCTCCGTATCTCCGAGCAATCCCGTATGATCGAGCGATATGTTGGTGACCACGGACAATATCGGACGAATGATATTGGTGCTGTCAAGGCGTCCGCCCAGCCCCACCTCAACTACGGCTACATCCACACCGGCCTTGGCAAAACACCAGAAAGCCATGAGAGTACATACCTCGAAAAACGAAGGATGGAAACCATGTTCTACATTTTTGAAACGCTCCATGAACTCCACCACATCCGCCCGTGAGATCATCTTGCCGTCGATGCGTATGCGTTCGCGGAAGTCAAGCAAGTGAGGGGAGGTGTAAAGCCCCACACGGTAACCGGCGCTCTGAAGCACCGATGCAAGAGTGTGAGCCACCGAGCCTTTGCCGTTGGTGCCTCCCACATGGATAGTGCGATAAGCGTTCTGAGGATCTCCAAGCCGTCGGGCCAGTTCTACGGTAGTGTCAAGACCGGGGTCAATGGCTGCGGCTCCCACCTTATGGAACGCTGCATAACCTTCGTTGAGAGCCGACAGTACCCGGCTATATGATTCATCTATATCGTTATACATATCTGTCTGTAATATATTCAAACAAAAGCCGCAGGATAGGCGAATCGCGATCTACAGCCGACAGTGTGCGGAATCCGGCATTGCCGTTGACCTCGCACACAGTGAAGCCGCCATCGGGCCGGAATAGCAGATCGACGCCGGCAAATTCAAGTCCGATACAACGGGCGGCCTCCACTGCCATACGTGCAGCCTCTTCGGGAAGATCACAGCGACTTGCGCTGCCTCCCTGCGAATAATTTGACCGGAACGACGAAGCGGAATGACGCATCACACATCCCACAGCACGCTCCCCTACCGTCCAGACCCTCAGATCGCGTCCGCAGCTTGAATCGACGTAATGCTGTATCATCGCATCGGATCCGACCATATCAATGGCACGGCCATATTCATCGCGGTTATTGATCAGAAACACATTCACTCCACGCGAACCATCGACAGGTTTCAGGACAAAGCGTCGGGATCCGATTGCCTCGCATGCGTCATCATAGTCGAGAACCGACGCAGGATATACAGTGGCGGGCGTAGGAAGTCCGGCTGCTGTGAGTGCCTGATGTGTCAGAATCTTGTCGACGCTCTCCTGCATTGAGGCCCATCTGTTGACCGTAGCCACGCCACACCGCTCAAAATGGCGCGATATGTCGCGGAAATATCCACGCATGACCGCAAAGCGCGGCAAGTCGATCGGTCGACCTCCGATCAAGGCCATTGCATCACCGTCGGCATAACGCAACTGAATCTGTTCGGCAAAAGCTATGGACAGTCTTATGCCACAACGCTCAGCCTCCGAGCGCCACCAGTCAAACGCCGTCGATGACGCCGCAAGAGATGATTCGGGAAAGACTATCAATCCGTCAGCCATAGTTGATCTCATCTGAAATACGCTGCTCCGTCAGAATATGATATACCCCGTCACTCCGGCCAGGCATATCACCAGTATCGGATGCCACTTCATGAAAAAAACCATTACAAAAGCGGCCACACAGATAGCCACACTTCTTACGACGTCGGCAACGTCCGAGCCGAAATTGGCCGAATTCATGAGCAACAAAGCTGCCGAAGCGATCAGCCCGACAACTACCGGCCTCAATCCCGCAAACACGCCTTTGACTATGGCGCTATCCTTATGGCGCTGTATGAAATGCGAGGCATAAAGAGTGAGAATAAACGACGGAACCACTACCACAAGCGTACACGTGAGCGACCCGAGAAGCCCCCATAACGGACCGGCCAACGACGGATCGGAGACGCCGGGAGCCACAAATCCTATATACGTTGCCGAATTTATACCGATCGGCCCGGGAGTCATCTGTGAAATAGCCACAATATCGGTGAACATCTGCGAGGAGATCCAACCCGGCCCCACGATGGCCCGCTCTATCAGCGCAAGCATGGCGTAGCCTCCGCCGAACCCAAACAATCCGATCTTGAAATAGGCCCATATCAGCTTGAGATATATCATCGCGCACCTCCTTTCACATCATATTCATTCCTGCGAAGACGTTTCATCGCCAACCGCATATGCAGATAGCCTCCCACAGCACCGAGCACTATGAATATGATCGGATTTGAAACAACCGGCCATTTCGACCATATCAACAACGCCACTGCGACCGGAATAGCGATAGTGCGCCAACCGATACGCGCCGCTTTGGCCGTGGTGATCACCGGAGCGATAATCAAAGCCACTACGGCCGGACGTATAC
>JAIDKJ010000170.1 GCA_029051835.1 Paramuribaculum sp.
GGTCAAGATCGCAGCAAAAAAAACGTTCGGCCAGGTCGAGCGACACCAGCGTATTGCCTATTTCTATCATGATTTCTTCATTTGTATCGTTGGTCATCTGTCATTTGTTATGACGGTCACTCCGGCCAGACGGTAGCCGCGGGCGGTGCGTGGCCGGTAGTAGACTCTGATTGTGTATTCGTTGACGGTCTGATGGAAGTTGCCCTCGATGAGTCCCTCTTTCGGGCGTCGGGTGTGGCGGTCGACGGCCACGTAGCGGTAATTGTAGGCGCCCTGTTTGAGCGGAAGCGTGATGCGGTAGGCGCCGGCCGCAGGGTCGTAGGTCATGCGCGATGCTTCGTCGAGGCGTCGGCCGGTCAGCTCGCCCTCGATGTGCACGTCGCATCCGTCGATCGGCTCGCTGATGAGTGTGAAACAGGTTGCGACATAGTCGGCTTCGGTGTCGGGACGGTCGGTGTCGACGTTGCGTATGAGCATGCGTCCGTGCTGGGTGCGGTCGTAGCTGTAGGGGGTGTCGGCTCTCGGCGTGGCCGGCTCCACTTCGGCGGTGGGCAGTCCGGCTTCCTGACCGACTGATGTTATGCCCATTCCTCGCCGGCGGGTGTCGACTGTTTCCATACGCCGGTATTCGTTGCCGCCCTTGAATATGAGTTGGGGCAGATGGTCGTAGCGTGCGCGGCGGCCTATGACGGCGGTGGGCGAGGGCAGTTCCACTCTGGTTTCGGGGCGCGAGTCCTGTTCGACGGTGACTATGACGTCGGCATACGGGCTGCTGATTTCGTTCCAGATCCTGTCGAGGTCAAGCTCTATCAGCAGTTGCTGGTGTGATCCGAGGTAGTCTATGTCGGTGCGCGGCGATACAGTGGCCTTGATGTCGACCGACTGTTCGCTTATGCCGAACGGTATGCCGAGTATCGTGCGTCGCGATGTGTCGTAGTCGTCGAATATCTCCAGCATGTAGTTGCCGCTGAGGGTGGGGACGATGTCGGCGGGTATGCTGAGGGAGTAGTGTACCGAATGTGTCAGTGTTGCTCTGGAGTAATCGCCGTCGCCCACCGGGGCTTCCTTTAA
>JAIDKJ010000171.1 GCA_029051835.1 Paramuribaculum sp.
CAGTAAGAAGATAAATTTGTAATTCTGCACCTGCGGTCCGACTCGCAGAAGCCCCGAACGGGGGAGATGTGAGGCTGACCGACATCAATGCCGACAGTGATCTGACAGTGGTCTATGACGGCATTTTCGGCGTAGGAAATCACAGGCCGTTTATCGTTTTCGACACCCATGACGGATCGTTGTCCGGCGTGATGGATGAAATTGTCGGAAGTCTGAGATCGGTGCACTGATCCCCAAGGCTGCGGATGTGGCGGTCGCTGGACAGATCCGGCATGAACCGAATATAAAGATGCCCTGCGTCAAACTATCCATCTGACGCAGGGCATCGCATATTGATTGGAGTGATGGCTCACATGGATCGCAACAACAGATAGGCCTTGGCTTCATCCCATGGCAGATAGATGCGCTGATCGCCTTCTATAAGATTGACGGGCTGTTCGTTGAGATCGGCACGGACATATATTGAACCACGCGGACCACGGAACACGATAATGCGGAAGTTGGCCGCCATCGGCACTATCCGGAAGTCGAGCCATTCACGACTTACTTCACCGGGATTGTCAGAATCGAGATAGCATCCTGGAATCCTCATCAACGCCAGCAGTGGCATCAGTGTTTCGGCATGTCCGAAGCGCAATTGCACCGGAGCTACCGTAGAGTCGCCTTCGATGAGGCGGTCGGTGGTGGTGATAATGTCGTCGAGCAATGCGCGGGAGGCTCTTGCTGGTGCATCGGAAAGCGCCGAAGCCGAGTGTACGAGATGCTGCCGGTAGTTTTTGAACGACCATAGGGCATTGAATTCCTCGCGTGTGACATACTGCGATATGTCGCACCGCAGCTCCATGGCGGCAGTGGCCGCAAGACATGAATAGACATCCATCGCAAGCGCCGACTGATCGTGGATTTCGTCGTAAGGGAAACCGTTGCCGAGCATCTTGCGCAGCACTGTACGCGGCACCATCGAGTCGGAAGCTTCCTGAAGCGTGCGTCGGAACTCTTCGGTGGCAAACAGTTCCTCAAGCTCGCTATTGTCGCTGAAAAAGCGGAGGAGGGGATTATTCTGCCTTCCGGATGATGTGTGGATCTCCACCGGGTTGTCGAGGCGCGCTAG
>JAIDKJ010000172.1 GCA_029051835.1 Paramuribaculum sp.
TGAGCGGCGCCCCACCGAGATATCCCCGCTTACGCTGGTCGCCCGCGTCAGTTGTTTAGGTGTCAAGACGCGAATTCATCCCCACGACTCGGTAGGTATACTTCGGACTCTGCCCGTGATTGGCTATCATCCTTATCCTGCGGGCAAGATCCTCGTCGTCGGTGAACAATGCTCCGCCGTCGCCATAGCATCCGAGCACTTTTGTCGGGAAAAACGACGTGCACCCTATCAGCCCGACGCCGCCCGCCTTGGCCTCACGGCACGACTCCGACCGGCACACGGCTCCCAGCGACTGGGCATTGTCCTCCACCACTGCCAACCCGTGGCGCCCCGCAAGTTCCAACAGCGGCGGCATATCACACGGCTGACCGAAAAGATGAACAGGCACTATGGCGCGCGTACGCTCCGATATCAGACGCTCCACACTCGACGGATCCATATTGAACGTCAGCGGATCGACGTCGGCAAACACCGGAATGCCACCCCTGAGAGCCACACTCTCGGCCACGGCTCCGAACGTGAACGCCGGCACGATCACCTCGTCGCCCGGCCCGATGCCTATAGCCGTCATTGCCAGCATCAGAGCGTCGGTGCCGCTGCCGCAGGTCACGCAATGACCTACGCCCATCCACGCCGCAAGCTCGCTCTCAAGCTCGCCCACCTGCGGCCCGCGCACAAAAGCCGACCCACTCATCACCTGCCCGATAGCAGCATCCATCTCCTCTTTCACCGAAAGATACTGCCCGTAGAGATCCACCATCCGTATCATACCATCGACGGAATATCAGTTACGCCACCCCTTGAAAGAGCCTTAAGCATCGGATGATACTCGCCGATAAAAGGCGACACCTCAACGGAGCGTGCAGCCTCCACAGTCGCCACCGCCTCCACGGTGTCCTCCAGCGAAAAACCTCTCCCCTCCATGATTTCATGGTAGCTCCTATCGTGAAGATCCGCAAAACCCGACGAAAAATCAAACATGTCGCCATCCACCGAAAACCGACGGCACGCGCCCGAATGCCCCGCCGGAAGGTGCGACGGATTGACGCTCAGAAAAAAGCACACCCGCGCCGACTCCAGTTCAAGAACGCCCGATATGCAGTCGGCATCCGAACGATGGAGCCGCATGCCGCGCCGGCTGCCGAACATCCAGTGAAGCAAATCGATAAAGTGCACTCCGATATTGGTCAGCACTCCCCCGCTCTTATTCGGATCGCCCTTCCACGAAGCCCCATACCACTTGCCGCGCGGAGCCACATACACCAGCTCCACATCATGCACCCTCCGGCCGGCATCGTTTCTGACCATCTCCCTCATCCTCACCGCCTCGTCATGAAGCCTCATCTGCAGTATCGGATACACCCTATGCCCCGAAATGCCCTGCATTTCAGTCAGGCACCAGTGTTCCGACTCGGTCAGCGCCACAGGCTTCTCGCATATCACATCCATTCCGGCCTTAAGCCCTCTCATCGAATGCGCGCAGTGCAGATGATTGGGAGTGCACACCGTCAGATAATCCGGCGCATCACCTTTCAAACCCGCAAAAAAAGCATCGCTGTCGGTCGTAAACTCCGCATCCGGAAAATACGAGTCGATGATACCCACACTGTCCGACACATCGCACGCCGACACCACCGTGCCGCCCACGCCTCTGACCGCACCGAGATGACGCGGCGCTATATATCCGCCCACGCCTATGATCGCAAACTGCTTTTGATTATTCTCCATCACTTTTCATTTACATTATACTTTTCTGATGATGCTTCATCACCCTACTGCTCCGCTTACGCCTCATCAATTCTCTTAGCCTGTGGCACAATCCCACCGACACCATCCGCCAGCAGAGATAAGCCTTTATAAGCAATATCTGATGCGGTATCGACAGCGGCTTTATGATTCCGTACCGACACACACGCTTGTCCGCCACATGCTTGAAAATATCTCTCCATTTGATATACTCGCCCGCAAAAACCGCTATAAACTCTTTGTCGGGACTGGCCGACTGTGCCGACAGACACACCGTATGGATTGCGTCGCGCAGCAAATGACGCGAATACTCCTTTTCGCTGAAATTTTCGCGCATCCATATATGTATCAGGCGTCTTTGTTCTATATATTCGGACTTTACGGCATTCGTATAGCTGGTTTCGCCTATGCGTTTCCTGTAATGGTAAAGCGCCACAGGTACAGTAATCCACATCGGATCAGTCTTTACCATCTTGTAGTTCATCAGCAGATCCTCGCCCATGTCGATTCCGGGTTCGTAATGCAAGCCGTTGTCATAGAACAGACTCCTTCGTACCAGTTTGTTCCACATAATACCCACATGTTCACGCATGAAGCCTTCACGGTCGCGCCGCGCACGGTTGCACTTGCCGAATACCACTTTCATGCTTGCTCCACTCCGATAATCCCGCCAGAAGCCGCAGAGGGCTATATCCGCTCCGGAGCTGAATGCAGCCTCATAGAGGGTCTCATACATCTCCGGCTCTACCCAGTCGTCGCCGTCGCATACTATCACGTACTCCCCCCGCGCCATGTCCAGACCGGCCTGACGCGCTGCCGCTACCCCCGCATTAGGCTGATGCAACACCCTGAAATGCGGATTACGGGCGGCATATTCGTCGCATATCTCTCCGCTTCCGTCAGTCGATCCGTCATCCACAATCACGCACTCCATATCCCGGAATGTCTGAGCCTCGATCGAGTCAAGACACTGCCGCAGATAGCCCGACACATTGTACACAGCCACTATGACCGACACTTTTACACTCATGCACCCATCAGACTTCACGATTTATTATATGCAGCCCTGCCCGCAGCACCCGGCATATTTTCTGCGAGATAATCAAGCAGAATCCCCACCTGACGGCTGCGTCTGAACTCTTTTATCCTGTCCCAGTCGCGAGGCATCGCCCGCTTGTTGAGCCACAGATCATAACACTCCATTACAGCTCTCTTTATCGCCGGAATATCATCCTCGTCCACGGCATACCCGGCGCCTGTATGACCCAAAAGATAGCACACCACATCGCCGGGATCACTGATCGCCAGGATCGGCTTGTTGGTAGCAAGATAGTCAAGAAGCTTGCCCGAATACACCCCCTTGCGTCCGGCGCGGCGGCTATAGATCATCAGCAACGCGTCGCATTCCTCTATCGACATGCGTACCGCCTCGTCATGATCCACAATCGGCAGTTCCACCACATTCGATCTTAAGGCATCAGGAATATCTATCTTCAACGGATTGCCTACGATCTTTATCACACAGTCGGCCGGCAGACGTCCCTCATCGATCAGCTCGACATATGCGGCAAACAGATTGTCGGGATATATGCCGGGATAGAATCGGCCAAGATACATCATTGTAAACTTCTCTTGAAAGCAACTGCCGTATACTTCGGGATAATCATATCCGTTGCATATCTCAAGCACCCGTCCATGCGACGAATCGCGCCTCAGGTCATCGACAATCGGCTTTGACACCGACAACAACAGATCCGACAGATCCAACGTCATCCTCATCGCTTTTTTCAATCGACGCACCGACAACCGATGCAATAGCGCAATAGGGTATCTGACTATTGGCATCCGTAATTCGTCACGCATATCGGCAATCCAGTACACCTCCGGAAACTCCCGCTTCAACTTCAAAGCACACCGGTGTGACACCATGCTGTGACCACCGGTTGAAAGAACCACATCAAAATGCCCAACTGCCATAGCGCGACGCGACGCAGCCAAAGCCTTCCTACTCCATAGAGCAGAATTCAGGGTCAGCCTGTATTCCAAAGCTTTAGCCACACGTCGCAGACTCCATCGCCCATCATAAATACGACTGGACAGATAGCTGTAATTTCTGACGATCGGGTCACTCACATATCGGACATCACAGCCCTCCCATCTCTCTTCCGTATCACGTGCCCCCTCCGCAATGACAGTGACATCGTGCCCGGCACGGCTAAAATACCGGGCGAAGGCATTTATCCTGAACGCTCCTATCATGTTTGAAGGATGAAACACGTTTGTTATTATAAGTAATTTCATTCTTTGTCCGATTTAATTCCCCGAAAGATTTCCTCGCAGCAACGGCCACAATGTGAGTCCGGACCGGCAGGCGACCGCCACATACACCGACGCTGCCACACCCACAGCCACAGCAAGCGTAAGCGGAGCGCCATCTATCCCCGTCAGCGACGTCACGCCAACGGCCGATCCACACGCCACCCCCGACACCGCAAGCACACGCATCATGTCGCGCAACGGCAGCAGCCGCGACACTCCCACCCC
>JAIDKJ010000173.1 GCA_029051835.1 Paramuribaculum sp.
AAGAGATCGCCCGGGTGAAAGGATTTGCCGGTCAGAGCGAGTAAGTGATCCCCGCCACTACTCCCGGACCGACGCCCGAAGGCGTCAGAGCCACTCCGGCAGCCACCCCGAGCCCCCAGCGACGTCGACGCCGGACCGACGGCAGAGCCACAACGCTGTTGACCACACGGTCCTCGCCATAGATGCGCAGGCTGTCGAGCCGCGGACGGAAGCCGCTCACCCAGGCCTCATAGCGGTCGCCGTCATAGTGCAGACTCTCGGTCGGAAGCCTCACGTCAACGCTGTCGGCCACCGCACTGCAACTGTCGGCAGCCACGCGGACAAAGATCGTATCGGCCTTTTGCCGTCCGACAGCCACCGGACGCTCCACAACAACAGTGTCGCGCAGCGTCAGAGTATCGCGCACTATCTCCACCTGGCCGCACGCTGCTCCGTGCCGCTCCGCACCGGCCATCAGCAGTCCGGCCGCAAAACCTGCCGTGGCGGCCAACACCGCCACTGCCATATATCTCAGAAATTCCATCATAACGGCCGCAAAATTAGCTCCGTCAGGCACCCTTGTCAACGCGCATTTGTCGCATTGACGCCAAAAAGCTAACTTTGCACCGCAGAAACAGAATATAATCTCCACCGATTATGAGCATCAACATATTGGGCATAGAGTCATCGTGCGACGACACCTCGGCGGCCGTCATCTCCGACGGCTTGCTCCTATCCAACGTCATAGCCTCCCAGGCCGTCCACGAGGAATACGGCGGCGTAGTGCCCGAACTGGCATCAAGAGCACATCAGCAGAACATCGTCCCGGTGGTCGACGCCGCCCTTAAGCGCGCATCGCTCAAGCCCTCCGACCTGTCGGCCATCGCGTTCACCCGTGGCCCCGGACTGCTCGGATCGCTCCTTGTCGGCACATCGTTTGCCAAAGGCATGTCGCTCGGACTCCGCATTCCGATCATCGACGTGAACCATCTTCACGCCCACGTGCTGTCGCACTTCATCCGCCACAACCCCGACGACCGTGTGCCGGAATTCCCCTACCTGTGCCTGCTCGTTTCGGGCGGCAACAGCCAGATAATCCTCGTGCGCTCCCACTCCGACATGGAGATCCTCGGACAGACCATCGACGATGCCGCCGGAGAGGCGTTCGACAAGTGTGCCAAAGTGATGGGACTCCCCTACCCCGGAGGCCCCCACATCGACCGGCTCGCGGCGCAGGGCGACCCGCTGCGGTTCAAATTCGCCAAGCCACATATAGCCGGACTCGACTACAGCTTCAGCGGACTGAAGACCTCGTTTCTCTACACACTCCGCGACGCCCTCGCCGGCGATCCCGGATTTATCGAAGCCAACAAGGCCGATCTGGCCGCATCGCTGCAGCACACCATCATAGAGATACTCATCGGCAAGCTCCGCAAAGCCATCCGACAGACGCGGGTGTCGACCGTGGCCATCGGCGGAGGCGTTTCGGCCAATTCGGGAGTGCGCGATGCCGTCGCGCAGCTCTGCCGCGAAGAGGGCGTAGAAGCATTCATACCGCAGCGAGCGTTCACCACCGACAACGCCGCCATGGTAGCCATAGCCGGACACTTCAAGTATCTCGACAAGGATTTCTGCTCCTACTCAGAGGCCCCGTTCGCGCGCGTCACCGTCTGATCCCCGGGCCGCCACAGTCATGCATACCCACACCATATCGTCCTACAGCTGAAACATACATCAATGAAAACCACCATAATCGTTATCGGCGACGAATTGCTCATAGGTCAGGTCACCGACACCAACAGCGGCATGATAGCCCGCCTCATGGCTCCCCACGGATGGGAGGTGGAACAAGTGATGACCGTGGCCGACGAGCCGCAGGCCATACGCGAGGCCATCTGCCGGGCGCTCGACTCAACGCCCGTGGTGCTCACCACCGGCGGACTCGGCCCCACCAAGGACGATATCACCAAAGCCGTGCTCACCGGCATATTCGGCGGCGAGCTGCGCGAGGATCCCGAAGTGCTGGCCAACGTGCGCGACGTTGTCGAGCGCCGCGGCCTTAAACTCAACGACCTCACCGCCGCACAGGCCATCGTGCCTACATCGTGCCGCGTGATACAAAACCGCGTGGGCACCGCTCCGCTGATGTGGTTCGAACGCCCCGACGGCCATATACTCGTGGCCATGCCCGGAGTGCCGTTCGAAACCCGCGAGATGTTCTCCTCGGCAGTATTGCCCATGCTCCTTGAGCGGTTCCCCTCGCCCGACCATATAGAGCACCGCACTCTCGTCGTGGCCGACATTTCGGAGTCGGCGCTGGCCACACGCCTCGCCCACTGGGAGAGCGCGCTCCCTCCCTACGCCCATCTGGCCTACCTCCCGAAGCCCGGAGTGGTCAGGCTCCGCATCGACGGACGCCACACCGATGCCGGATTTCTGAAAAAAGAGATCGACCGCCTGGCCGACGAACTCGCCGTTCTTGCCGGCGACAACCTCATGTGCCGCGGCGACATCACACCGGCCAGATGCCTGCTCGACATGCTTGTCCGGCGCCACCTGACAGTCGGCACCGCCGAAAGCTGCACCGGAGGCAACATAGCCCACGTCATCACCTCCGAACCCGGAAGCTCGGCGGCCATGCTCGGCGGCGTGGTGTCATACTCCAACGAAGTGAAGCGACATCTGCTCGGGGTGAGCGAAGCCTCGCTCGAAGCCCACGGCGCCGTGAGCATTCCCGTTGTCAAAGAGATGGCTTCGGGCGCACGCAAAGCGCTCGGATGCGACATCGCCATGGCCACAAGCGGCATTGCAGGTCCGGGCGGAGCCGTACCCGGCAAACCGGTCGGAACAGTCTGCATCGCCGTAGCCACACCCTGGGGGATGTGGGCCGACACATTCCATTTCCCCGGCAACCGCGAGCGCGTCATCGACCGCGCCACCACAACCGCCATCATCCGCGCCATCCGCGAGCTTCAGTCCCACCCCTGACCACCCCTTTTGACCGCATCGCAAACTGCATTATGCAGTAGCATCCTGAACACCCGTCGGCAACCTCTATAAGCCAGCGGGGATAACTCCTCACATTCACACTTGCGTATCAAAAACGCTATCTTAACATCATTCAACTTCTTTTCGCCTTGTTTTTCTGATTTTTTATCAATACATTTGCGACTGTCCACTAACAATCAACAAAACTAACCGATCATGAAAACCAATCTCCTCGTGGCCTTATCCACCGCGACCTTGCTGTTTTCCTGCAATGACAGCATCTCCGAGCCGCCCTCTCCCCCAGAAGAGCCGTCCCGAGCCTCTATCACCACGATCCTCCCCGACACGTCATCCACAGTCACCCAGGCCAAGGCAATGCAGATTGCCCTGACCCAACTCGCTCCACAAGGCTCTCGAGCCGCCGAAAAAGAGATCCAGTCCGTCGAAAGTCTGACCGACAGCCTTGGAACCACACAGATGTATATCGTCAACTTCGCCAATAACCGGGGCTTTGTCATAGTGTCAGCATCAAAGGACTATCTCCCGGTTATCGCAGAAAGCGACCACGGCAATTTCGACATCAACAACATCTCGCCCGACCATCCGGTAAACCTATGGCTCGCAGAGCAGAAATTCAGGATCAGCCACGCCGATTCATTCGATCCCGAAGTGAAAGCGTCGATCGCATCGCTATGGACCTCCCTCGACACGGATAAGAAAGAGATCATATCGGATTCGAGAAGCGGAGCGCCCGACAAGCCGCAGGTCTTCTACGACAGCCTTGCACGATGGTCGATGGATTCCAATATCACGGTATACCTCTACGAAGACTATATGAGGACTTCGGAATATGAAAACCTGTCGCCAATGATCAAGAGCGAAATCCAGTCGCAGCTGCTGCAATGGGGCAACGGAAACTACGGATCCATAGAAAGCTCCACAATCGTTCTGCGCAGAGAGATAAGCCAGTATACTCGGACACAATTACTAACGACAAAATGGCATCAGGATATTCCTTTCAACATGTATGTACCAAACGCTTGGCCTTTGGGCTGTTCAACAATAGCTGTCGGCCAAATCATGTATTTTCACAAGTATCCGTCATCCTTCAACTGGAATGAGATTCTGGATAACGGCTTTTGTGATGCTACCGAAAGATTCCTGTATCATTTAGGCGACAACATGGGAGCAGTCTTTTCCCATGATGGAACTCCCTGCGACAACCTCGATGCAAAGGCATATCTTGAAAGGAATGGATATAAAGTGACATATCAGAATTACGACACGGAAGGCGTCCTCAAGGAAGTGTCAAAAAGATTTCCTGTATTTATTTGCGGACAAGACTACACTGCGAAAAAAGCACACGCCTGGGTATGTGACGGATATGAGCGTGGACAGAACGGATATGAAATCCGTGTCATGACGATTGATTATCGTCCGGAAGCCTCTATCATTCCAGATCTTATGATCGAAGCATACAAGAAATACACTCAAACATCATACACACCTTTACGTTTCCACTACAACTGGGGAGCTAAGGGGTTGTATGACGCATATTTCGACGATACCAATATAAAGATAAATTTAGACAATGGAGAAAGCCGTAACTATAAAGACCACCGAGTCACATTGTACATCCGGCCTCTATAAACGATTCCAAATCCATAAGAACGCGCAATGAAAAGAATCCTAACTTTAACTGTAATTGTCGTCTGCACCCTATGCCAAATTAAGGCCGTCGACTTCAGCGACGACCGCGGCATTACAGCCTCAGCATTTTTCGGCTGCAGCCATTATCATATAAAGATCACTTACGGTGGATATTGGGAAAGTGACGACTACCATCCTGTAATCACACCCCGGATAGGATATCGTTTCAATTCCGCTTGGGAAGCTGGCCTGCTGTATCGCTATGAAGGGCAAAACGATGAGAACGAGCATTATTCCGGCATAGGCGTATATGGCGAATGGAGCTTTTTGAGGTTTCCACGAGGATTCCGTTTAATTGCGGAAGCTCATATACTATACAACTTTTTTGAAGGGGATAAAGATAACGGTTGGCACGGCTCAAGCAATATGACAGAAGCAGGAGTGATGCCGTGCTTCGCATACCGTATTCCAAAGAGTTCTGTAGATATTAAACTGCGTTATCTCTTTCTTGGCTTCAACGATTCGCACCGTTTTTACAAAGGAGAAGCCCCGGGATGCCTCGGACGCGGCAACTGGATTATCGACGCATCGCTACGGCGACTCGAAATAGGCGCATCGATCACATTCTGATGTCCAACCACCCGCGCCCGTCCGCTCCCATCTAACCAATCATCACAAACTGACAAAACACCATCTCCATCATGAAAAAACTAACAATCCTATTGATAATGGTGCTTGGACTATCCGTCCATGCATCAGCCGTCGACTTCGGCGACGACCGTGGTGTCACGGTAACGGCACTCTTCGGAATCAGCCAGAACCATAGCTCATACAATCACTACAGCGACAATCATTATGATCTGGTAGCCTCACCGCGTATCGGCTACAGATTCAACTCTACCTGGGAGGCCGGAGCGCTCTTCCGATATGAGAAATCCGGAAAATATGATCATTACATTGGTGCCGGAATATACGGCGAATGGAGCTTTTTGAGATTTGCTTCCGGACTTCGACTCATAACCGAAGCACATGCAACGTTTAATGCATATAGTTCAGACGCGGATGTAGTATCTGTCAACGAGTTCGGACATGTCTATCCGCAGAACAAGGACATGACAGAGATCGGGTTTACTCCATGCATAGCCTATCGCATCGCCAATAGTCCGGTAGACCTGAAACTGCGTTATCTCTTCCTCGGCTTCAACCATTCGGAGCGTGAATACAAGTCCGAAGCGCCGGGATGCCTCGGACGCGGCAACTGGATTATCGACGCATCGCTACGGCGACTCGAAATAGGCGCATCGATCACATTCTGATGTCCAACCACCCGCGCCCGTCCGCTCCCATCCAACCCTCGAAAACAAGGCCCTGCGTCGCTGACTGAATCATGGACGCAGGGCCTTTGCTATGCTTTATGCAGGCGGATCACTCCCCGGGGATCTCCGGATAGAGGGCATCCCACCATTCAGGATCATCCTGAAGCCAGCGGGCAAACCATGCGAAGATCGTATCCTGCCAGCGGCGGCGCTTGTCGTAATCGAGTATGTGGTGATCCTGATCCTTGACAGCCACGAAAGCCGTAGGACGTCCAAGGAGCTTGAGAGCCGTAAACATCTGTATGCTCTCTCCCACAGGCACATTCACATCCTTGTCGCCGTGGAGGAAAAGCAGCGGAGTGTGGATCTTGTCGGCGCGGAAGAGCGGACTCTGATCGACATACAGATCCTTGCGCGTCCACGGATATGACCCGCCCATCGACACCTCGCTGTAGGAGTAGCCCCAGTAACCCTCGCCCCAGTAGCTTGTGTGGTCGCTGATGCCGGCGTGGGAGATAGCGGCAGCGAAGATATCTGTGACGGTCTGCAGATACTGGGTCATGAAGCCGCCGTAGGAGGCGCCGATACAGCCTATCTTGCCGGAGTCGACCCACGGATGCTCGCCGCAAAACTTCTTTGTCCCCTCGATTATGTCCTCGGCCACACCCTGGCCGGCGGTATTAACATGGCGCGACGAGAACTCCTGCCCGAAACCGGCCGCTCCGCTGGGATTGACCACATAGACCACGTAGCCGAGCTGCGTATAGGCATTGTGGGGATAGCGGCTCTCGAAATCGCGGCCTGTAGGCGAGCAGCCTCCGTAGTAGTTCACTATCATCGGATATTTCTTCGACGGGTCGAACGACGGGGGCAGATAGTAGCGGCCATGGATGCTGTCGCCGCGCGAATTTACGAAACTCCACGGATGGAATTCGCCAAGCTCCACGTCGGCAAGCCGTGAGGCCATCGGAGCGTCGAGCCGCGAGGCCACATCCTTGCGCAGATCCAGACTGTAAAGACGGTCGGGATTCTGTGCGCCATGACCGGTGAACGCCGCCATCCGGCCCTTGACAGGCAGAGAGAACGAGCCTATCATATCCTCCGGAAGCGGCAGCATCGTTATCCGGCCCGACTTAGGATCCATGCGATACATGCTCTTCATATCGCGGTTTTCGGCCGTGAAATACACCTTGCCGTCGGCACGGCTCCACTCCACGCCCTCCACGCTCGGATCGAAATCGCGGGTCATCGGCCGGAAGCTGCGGTCGCTCCGAGAATAGATATAGAGCTGATTGTCGACCATCGAAGGCACACGACCCTCCGGCACACAGTTGCCTATGCCGTCGAGAGCCTCCGGCGAACCGGTGATAGCCACCTGCGAGGCATCTGGCGAGAATATGGCCGTGCCTATGAAGCCGTCGTCGGCCACTATCGTGTCGAGGCTCATGTCGGCAAGATCAAGTATAGCGATAGTCGACACTGTGGTCGGACGTTTTTCCAGACGGCTGCGCGACAGGCGCACGAGCAGCTCGCGCGAATCGTCGCTGATGTCGAGAAGCTGCACTGCGGTATGGCCGAAAGTAAGCGGACGCATTATTCCGGTGACGAGATCGTAGGCCGCGAGCTGATGACGCGTACGCCAGCCCGGCTGACGGTCCTCAGGCTCCGAGATGCGATACACGTCGGGGTTCTCCTTATGCCCCTCCTCGGCCACATAGAATATCAGCGTACGTTCGTCGGGAGCGATCCTGAAATATCTGGCGGGCAGACCGGTTGAAAGAATGCTCTCCTCGCCCGACGCGGCATCGACGGCGCGCAGTTCGCGCCCCGACACACCCTCGGCCACGTAGTAATAACGGTCGGTCGACGGCATCCACGCCACGTCGGCACGCTCGCGGCGGCCGCGCGCGAATCCCTCCGGCCCGGAAAGAAGCGAATAGCGCTCGGCCGATCCGTCGGGACGCGCTTCCTCATATCGGGCCAGAAAATACTGCCCCGACGGAGCCACGCTGACCGACCGCACACGACGGCCGCTCAGCACATCCTCGAGCGTGTACATGCGCTTGCCGTCGTTCCTGACGCTGAACTTGCCGGGCGTGGCCGTGACATATCCCACCTTCGGCGCTCCGGCCGTATCGCCCGGCACACGCAGCCACGACAGCTCCACCCGATGGGTGGCGGGAGAAAGCTGCAGTTCCTCGCCGGCAGCCACCTTGCGGCCGTCGACCGTGAGCAGATAGCGGTCGGCGCCATCCACCGTCAGACGCGCCTTGCCGAACGAGCGGTTCTCGAGTCTGAAAGAGAGAGCCGCCACCTCGGCTTTGGACGCATCTCTTGCCGGACGGCCTCCGGCAGGAGTGAGCGCGTCGATCCGCGGCATGCTTTTGAGTAGCGACGCCGCATCGAATCTCTTCGCGCTGACATCGGTCGAATCCAACATAGCCGGCATGGCCACCGCCATCGGAGCATAATATACCGGCGTGTCTACCACAATAGTGTCGGGAGCCGCAGGCGAGGCCGCGACGGCCGCCTGCCCCACAGCGACGGCCAGCGCCGCCGCAAGAAATATCGGTTTTTCCATTATCATGACTGGTTTATCACAGGTTCGCAACATGACCGACCTGCTATATTATTGTTTCGTTGTCTGAATGATCTTTTGCTCTGAACAGACGTGCTTTTATTTAGGTCGTCGGACGCCTACAATAGCTGCAGAGCCTCCCAATCTATTTCCGGCTCTTTGCCTGTTGGCTCACAGCTGAACTTTGTTCCCATAGGAACCGATTCGTTGAAAAATCCGCCCATTTTCAGATAGAACCGATTATCTTTGGTTTTACCGCCCTGATAGTCAAGACGCACTTGAGCTTTTGCGGTCGCATCATGTGTAAAAGTCACGTCAGTGAGTCGAGTCCATTTACCCTCAGTAC
>JAIDKJ010000174.1 GCA_029051835.1 Paramuribaculum sp.
CCGGCGATCTCGGCGGGCGGCCACCCGGAGGTCACGTCGCCGCGGAGGTGTTGGCCGCGCAGCACGCTGCGGGCGCCGCCGGAGCTCTTGCGCAGTGTCACGGTCACCTTGGGCACCGTAGCCTCGCCGTAGGCGTAGAGCAGCTTGGCGCCGTGGAGTATGACGCCGTTGTATTCCTGGCCGGTGCCGGGAAGGAATCCGGGCACGTCGACGAGAGTCACCAGAGGAATGTTGAAGGCGTCGCAGAAGCGCACGAAGCGGGCAGCCTTGCGCGATGCGTTGCTGTCGAGCACGCCTGCGAGATATTTGGGCTGGTTGGCAACGATGCCGACGCTCTGTCCGTTGAAGCGGGCGAAGCCTATGATGATGTTCTTGGCATAGTCGCGCTGCACTTCGAGGAACTCGCCGTTGTCGATGATGGCGCCGATCACCTCATACATGTCGTAGGGACGGGTGGCCGAGTCGGGGATGATCTCGTTGAGCGAATCCTCCAGACGGTCGATCGGGTCGTCGCAGGGCATTACGGGCGGCTCCTCAAGGTTGTTCTGAGGTATGAAGCTGAAGAGCTTGCGGATCACTTTGAGGCACTCTTCGCCATCCTCGGCGGCAAAGTGGGCCACGCCGCTCTTGGTGGAGTGCACCTCGGCTCCGCCGAGCTGATCCTGGGTGACATCTTCGCCGGTGACGGTCTTCACCACTTTCGGGCCGGTGAGGAACATGTAGGAGATTCCCTTGGTCATGATGGTGAAGTCGGTGAGGGCGGGGGAGTAAACGGCGCCGCCTGCGCAGGGGCCGAGGATGCCCGAAATCTGGGGTATCACACCCGAAGCGAGAATATTGCGCTGGAATATCTCGGAGTAGCCTGCGAGGGCGTTGATGCCCTCCTGGATGCGGGCGCCGCCCGAGTCATTGAGGCCGATCACGGGAGCGCCCATCTTCATGGCCATATCCATGATCTTGCATATCTTCAGAGCCATGGTTTCGCTGAGTGATCCGCCGAATACGGTGAAATCCTGGGCGAAAACATACACCAGACGGCCGTTGATAGTGCCGTAGCCGGTCACCACGCCGTCGCCGAGATAGCTTTTCTTTTCCTGTCCGAAGTTGTAGCAGCGGTGACGCACAAACATGTCGATCTCCTCGAACGATCCTTCGTCGAGGAGCTGTGCGATACGTTCGCGGGCGGTGTATTTGCCGCGTGCATGCTGTTTCTCGATGGCTTTTTCGCCGCCGCCGAGACGAGCTTCATTGCGGAGCGCTATAAGCTCCTGAACCTTTTCAAGCTGGTTGCTCATATAGAGTAGTGTTGTGGATTGTTGTCAATAGATTTCTTGCGGCGTCACTTCTTGGCGGGATCTTCGCAGAGTTCCACCAGAGTGCCCACCGACGATTTCGGGTGGATGAAGGCTATGTTGAGGCCTTCGGCTCCCTTGCGGGGCGCCTTGTCGATCAGGCGGCCGCCTTTCTCCTCGATTTCAGCCAGAGCGTTGGCCACTCCGTCGGCTACAGCGAAAGCTATGTGCTGGATGCCGCCGCGTCCGCCGTTGTTGGCGATGAATTTGGCTATGGCGCTGTCTTCGGCCGTGGGTTCGAGCAGTTCGATCTTGGTCTGTCCGACGCGGAAGAAGGCTGTGCGCACTTTCTGGTCGGCCACCTCTTCGATAGCGAAGCACTTCAGGCCGAGCATTTTTTCGTAGAACGGGATTGCCTCGTCGAGGCTCGGTACGGCTATGCCGACATGTTCGATGTGGGATATGTCCATTGTGGATAAAATGAAAGTGTTTGTAATTATTTGATTTTCAATATGTATATGCGCGGTGCAGCACGTCGTGGCGCTATGTCGCGCCACGCAATGCCGCTTTGCACCGCAAATATAGCAAAAAAACGTCGATTATAGTGCCATGCATCAAATTATTATCCCCGGAAAATACGCTGTGGCATATCGGGGGCGGCGTGAGGCGATGCTCTGTGTAGTCCCGACTTCGTGAACATGCAAGACCCTGTGGCGGAGTCGTAAAAATCTCCGTCACAGGGTCTGTTGGTCTGTAATGTCGCTGTATGCCGCCTGAGCGGCCGTGAGGGATCAGTAGAAGCGGCGGATGCCCATCACTTCGCGGACCTCGGCCAAAGTGCGCGACGCGCGTTCGCGTGCTATCTCGGCGCCGCGGCGCAGCACTCGTCCTATCGTGGCGTCGTCGCCCTGCAGGTCGAGTATGCGTTCGCGTATCGGCAGAGTGATGGCGAGTATGTCGTCGGCAAGCTGCTTCTTGAGATCGCCGTAGCGTATCGAGCAGTCGGCGTATGCGTCGCGGAAGTGTTTCACGACTTCGGGAGTCGATGTCAGCTCGAGCAGCGTGAAGAGATTCTCTACCGTCGGGCTTACGGGCTGATTGGGTGTCTTCGGGCCTTCGTCGGTGACGGCGCGCATCACCTTCTTGCGCAGCGTCTTCTCGTCGTCGATGAGATAGATGCAGTTGCCCTCGCTCTTGCCCATTTTGCCGGAGCCGTCGAGCCCGGGCACCTTGACAGGCTTGCCGCCGAAGTCGAAGTTGGCCGGTTCGGGAAACAGTTCCACTCCATAGAACGAGTTGAAGCGGCGCGCGAAGCGGCGCGTCAGCTCGAGGTGCTGCTCCTGGTCCTTGCCTACAGGCACCTTGTGGGCCTTCTGTATCAGTATGTCCACAGCCATGAGCGTCGGGTAGGTGAGCAGTCCGGCGTTGACGCGCTTGTTGGAGGCGCTGCCGATGATCTGACGCTCGATGTTGTCTTCGTCGGTTTCATCCACCTTGATGCCGAGCTGCTTGCGGGCCTTGTCCTTGAAGGATGCGGTGCGCATCAGTTCGCCGATGCCCACATGCATGTTGAGCAGCAGATACATCTCGGAGATCTCGGGCACGTCGCTCTGGACGAACAGCGTCGACTCTTCAGGATCGAGTCCGGCAGCGAGATATTCGGCCACGATGGAGCGCACATTGCGGTGGAGCTGGTCGGGGTCGGGATTGGTTGTGAGCGCGTGAAGGTCGGCCACGAAGTAGAGGCAGTCGTAGTCGCGCTGCATTCTGACGAATTTGCTGAGTGCGCCGAAGTAGTTGCCCAGGTGAAGATTGCCTGTGGCGCGGATGCCGCTCAGCACTGTTTCTTTTCCATTCATATTCTTTGCTGGATATTTTCGTAGGTTTTATGGCGCAAAATTACTCATTTTCCGGTGCATTTCAAAACACCCCAAAAGAGCGATGGCGGCCATGGCCGGCTTTCGCTGACCTGGCCGCCATCGGCGGATAGTTTCGAATTGTGTCAAGTTTACTGGTTGGCGAGGCGGAAGCGGACGGGAACGGTGTACCACACGTTCACGCTGTGTCCGTTCATCTTGCCGGGAATCCAGTTGGGCATCTTGCTGACAAGGCGGATAGCCTCCTTGTCGAGCTCGGGATCCTTCGAACGAAGTACGTGTACTTTGTCGACTTTGCCGTCCTTGCGGACTACGAAGCGAACGTGTACCACGCCCTGAATGCCCTGCTCGGCTGCGATCGGGGGATAAACCTGATTCTTGGCGAAGAATTCAGCCAGTGCTTTTGTGCCGCCGGGGAACTGGGGATCCTGCTCTACGGCGTCGAACACTTGTTCTTCCTTAGGTTCTACTTTCTCCTCTACGACCACCACGTCTTTGTGCTCCTGTGCGTTGATGATGTCGTCGACACCACGGTCCTCGTTGACGGCGCCGATAGCACGGTCATCGTCCTTGAGGTCGTCCTGCGACTTGATCTCCTCCTTCACTTCCTCGTCGGGAACGACAAGGATTTCGGCAGCTTTGGTAGTGTTGAGAAGTTCCTCCTTGATCACTTCGGGTTTCTGCTCTTCGATGCGCTGCGGCTCGTCTTCCTCGGGCTGTTCCTCGACCTCCTCTGTGATCATCTCGGCCATGGCCTGCTCGATAGTGTCCTCCGGACGGGCTTCGGCCGATTTGATTACGGTGTTGACAAGGAATGCGAGCGCGAAGAGTATTGCGATCACTATGACGATCACGATCATAGCGCGGTTGTGACGGCTTACCGAGCCCTTGCGGAGCTGATAAGCGCCGAAATCTTTGTTTTTGCCTTCAAAGATTATGTCGCGCCATTCTTTTGATGAAAGATCTACATCTTTTGCCATTTGTTTTCAGCTTTAAGGGTTAATATAAATCGTTCATCAATTATTACCGTGTTTGCGCTGGTAGGCTTCGATCATCAACGAGTCGTTGTGGTTGATGTTGTCGATCTGGTAGCGCGAAATCTGGTTGATCTGCATTTCGTCGAGCGCGCTGATCAGGCTCTCCCACGATGCTTCGGGTGTGGCTTTGATCACAACTACGGGGCGGGTCAGAGTGGAGTCGTTGCGGATCTCCTTGGCCATTGCCTGATAGATGGAGTCGTTCTTGTCTTTGTTGGACGAGAACTCCTTGTTGCGCCATTTTACCTTCAGGTCGTTGATTTTGGTGAGTACCTGTTTGTTGCGGTCGTGAAGAATCTTGCGTATGCCTCGCTGGGTCGATCCTTCGTTGCCGAGGAACACTTCCTTCTGGAGGTTGGAGTCCTCAAGCACGCCGTCGTTGTTGTCGTCGACGAGCTGGGGCTGTCCGGTGTAGTAATACACAACATTCTTTGCTCTTCCATCATCGTCACGGGCGATGTCGCCGTTGTCCTTGCGGGCAGTCGAAACGATGAGCGTGATTGCTTCTGATTCTTTAGCTTTGTTCATCTGCTCCTGCTCCACCTTCTCGTTGGTCGGGAGGGTGATCTGCAGGGTCTGCGACTTGATCATCGTGGTGCAGAGCATGAAGAACGTAATCAGAAGCATGTTCATGTCGACCATCGGGGTGAAGTCGACGTGGATCTGCATCTTTTTCTGGGCGCCTTTTTTCTTCTTGCCGCCCTTATCTGATTGTTCGATCTGTGCCATAATGAATTAGTCTTGCTCAGTTTTTAACGCAGTCATCAAGCTGAAGCGGTTCATCTTCAGAGTCTGGAGGTTGTCGAGCACGTGGTGCACGATCGAGTAGGGAGTCGACTGGTCGGCTTTGACAGCTATGCCTTCGCCTTTTTTCATGGCGCTCTGCAGGTTGTCGTTGCCTGACGAGTAGATCGCACGCATCCAGATCTGGAATTCGTTGGGCTTGGTGAGGTCCTTGTTGTCATCGATAGGTATGCCCACGTCGGCGCGGCTCATATCAGAGATGACTTTGTCTTGGTCGGTCTGTGACATTCTCAGGAACGTCGGCAGTGCCTGGAACGGAACTCCAAACATGTTGATTTTGGAGAAAGCGTTGGCGTCTGCTTCGGTCAGTTCCACTTTCTTGTTGGGATGGAGCTTGTTGTACTCGCTGACAGCTTTTGTCAGGATCTCCTTGCGGATGGGCTCCGAACCCCATTCGCCGTCGGCCACGTTGGGGTCGGCTTCACCGGCGATTGAGATGAACACTTTGCCTTCGGGAGAGATCAGCACCTGCGCCAGGTTGGCGGTGGGCACCTTCAACTCCGATACCGACGACGGCGTGAGTACCGTCACAGGCTCTTTCTGAAGGAAAGTAGAGGTCAACATGAAGAAAGTAAGCAAAAGAACAGTCACGTCACTCATCGCGGTCATGTCGATGAGGGTACTCTTTCTTTTAATTTTTACTTTTCCCATATTACAGATTAAGGTGTTGTAGTTTGATTAATGTGTAACAGGGGATCAGTGAGTTGCTGCAAATGTCTGCACGATAGAGAAACCGATCTCGTCGATAGCGTAGGTCAGGTTGTCGATCTTGTTGGTGTAGAAGTTGTAGGAGATTACGGCGAAAGCACCTGTTGCGATACCGAAGGCGGTGTTGATAAGAGCCTCCGAGATACCGGTCGAGAGCTCGGTCGAGTCAGGAGCACCCGACTGTGCGAGAGCCTGGAACGACTTGATCATACCGATCACAGTACCGAGAAGTCCGACGAGTGTGCCGAGAGTGGTCATGGTGGCCACGATCGGGAGGTTCTGCTGGAGAGCCGGCATTTCGAGAGCGGTGGCCTCCTCTACTTCCTTCTGGAGAGTGGCGATCTTCTGCTCCTTGGAGAGGATGGTGTTCTTGTCCATCTCCTCGTAGCGTACGAGAGCGGCAGATACTACAGCGGCAACCGAACCCTTCTGCTTCGAGCAGAGAGCCTGTGCGCCGGCGATATCGTTCTTGGCGAGGCAAGCCTTCACACCAGCGACAAACTTGGTGATGTTGCCTTTACCCTTAGCGCTCGAAAGGGCGATCCAGCGCTCTACAGAGAGGACGATTACGGTGAGGAAGAGTGTCTGAAGCACAGGCACGATCACGCCGCCCATGTAGATGGTGCCCCAGATGTCGTGGGGGTGACCGTCTTCAAAGTGCGATTCGTGGCCGAACCAGAAGATGAAAAGACACACTGCAACGATGAAGCATGCGATGATCACCAAGAACGCGTTCTTGATACCACCTACTTTGCTACCTTCTTTTTTTGCCTGGGGCTTTGCGGCCGTTGCAGGCTGGATGGGCTTTTGAGCTTCCATAATTGATAATTACTGATTGATTTTGTTAAGGTTATAGATTGTTTTGAAGTGTCTGTAGAGGAATGGCGTCTTCCAGGTATCTATCATTGGGGAGGGTGAGGGCAGCCCTTTGCGCTTCGGGGCAGCATCGTTTCCCGTGGTAATAGATTGGCAAGATGCCGAGGGCGTCGCGCACAGGCGTTACGCTTTTGCAAAAGTATTATTAGTTTTTCAATCACGCAAAAAAAAAGTGATTTATTTTCGTGTTTTGAAGCTTATGGATTGAGAAATGAATATGTTGTACATGGTTTTGTCAATAATTTGTTAATGATTCAAAATTTTTTAGGTAACTTTGCGGCAAAACCAATGCTCCGCAGGGGAGATTACGTGAAACAATGACTAAGACATTGAAACTCAAACGAGGCCTCGACCTCAGGATTGAGGGTGCTGTGGCGCCCGACACTCCGGTCGAGGCGGTCAGTCCCGGCGCCGTGGCTGTATGCCCCGGCGACTTCGAGGGATTTCTGCCCAAAATGGAGGTGCGCGAGGGCGATGCCGTGGCGCAGGGACAGCCTCTGATGCACGACAAAAATCATCCGGACATAAAGCTGTGCGCGCCTATAGCGGGCACGGTGGAGGGTGTGGTGCGCCGCGAACGCCGCAAGATACTCCGCGTCGTAGTGAAGGCTTCGGCGGGGAGCGGCTCCTTGCATGAACCTTTAGCTGCCGGTGGAGCGCAGCAGTTGCGCCGCGCCATGCAGTTGTCGGGACTCTGGGCCGAGATGCGCCAGCGTCCCTACGATATAGTGCCCGATCCCGACAGGGAGCCGCGCGATATATTCGTCACGGCTTTCGACTCGGCTCCGCTCGCATTGCCTCTCGAAATGCATCCCGCCGTCAGTCAGCAGCGTCTTGATGCGGCTGTGGCGGCGTTGTCGCAGCTTACATCGGGACATTTATACGTGTGTACGCGCAAGGATTTCTCCTTGAACATCGCCTCGCCGGCCCGGCATTACGTGGTCGAGGGTCCGCATCCGTCTGGCAACGCCGGAGTGCAGGCAGCCAACATAGCTCCGGTCAACAAGGGCGAGACCGTATGGACGCTGTCGCTGGTGACGCTTTGCCGCATAGGCCAGCTCATACTTGAGGGTCGCCGCGGATTCGATACCGTGGTGGGACTTTGCGGCTCGGAGGTGAAACATCCCCACGCTATAGCCACCGTCGACGGCGCCGACATAGCGCAGCTTGTCGGAGGGCAGCTGAAGGACGATGGCGCTCACCTGCGTATCATTTCGGGCAATGTGCTCACAGGGATGAAAGTGGATGCCGACGGCTACCTGCATTTCCCCTACCGTCAGATCACCGTCATACCCGAAGGGGACGATGTCGACGAGTTCATGGGCTGGGCTTCGCTCAGTCCGGCAAAGATGAGCGTGAGCCGCTCGTTCCCTTTCAGCCGGTTCACCCGGCGTTTCCGCCCCGACGCCCGTATGCTCGGCGGCCACAGAGCCATGATCATGTCGGAAACAGCCGACAGGGTGATGCCTATGGACATCATGCCCGAATATCTGCTCAAAGCCATAATAGCCGGGGATATCGACCGCATGGAGGCGCTTGGCATCTACGAGGTGGCGCCCGAGGACTTCGCTTTGGCCGAATATGTCGACCCGTCGAAGACCGAAATGCAGCGGCTCGTGCGTGAAGGGCTTGATTATCTTAGAAAAGAAATAGAATAAGAGGCTATATGTCACTGTTAAAGAAATATCTCGACCGTGCGCGCCCGCATTTTCAGCCGGGCGGACGGTTTCAGGCGCTGCAGAGTGTGTTTGACGGAGTGGATACATTCCTCTACACACCGCGCGACACATCGCGGAGCGGAGTGCATATCCACGACGCTCTCGACTCAAAGCGTGTGATGATCATAGTGGTGGTGGCACTGTTGCCGTGTCTGCTGTTCGGCATGTACAACTGCGGCTATCAGAACTATCTCGGATCGGGCCATGCCGTCTTCCCTTTCTGGGAACTGATGGCCTACGGTTTCCTGGCAATACTCCCGAAGATCGTGGTCACCTATCTTGTTGGCCTCGGCATCGAATTTGTCGTGGCGCAGTGGCGTCATGAGGAGATTCAGGAGGGATTCCTTGTCACCGGCATTCTCATACCGCTGATATGCCCGATCGAAACCCCGCTCTGGATGATGGCTGTGGCCACGGCCTTCTCCGTGATATTCGTCAAGGAGGTGTTCGGCGGCACAGGCTACAATATCTTCAACGTGGCGCTGGTGACGCGCGCGTTTCTCTTCTTCTCCTATCCGGCCAGCATGAGCGGCGACAGGGCATTTATCTCCGCCAGCCCGATCTGCGGACTGGGAGGAACGGTCAACTTTGCCGACGGAATATCGGGCGCGACACCTCTCGGACAGGTGGCCACCCACGCCGGCGGTCCGCTCGAAATACATAATATCGTGGGCGATCCGGTCAGCAACTGGGATGCATTTCTCGGACTGATCCCGGGCTCGTTCGGCGAAACCTCCACGCTATGCATATTCATCGGAGCCGCACTGCTGCTGCTCACCGGCATAGCCAGCTGGAAGGTGATGCTGAGCGTGTTTGCCGGAGGACTGCTTACCGGAGTGGCCGTGCACCTGCTGCAGAACTCCGATTATCCGGCCTCGATGCTCACGCCCTGGCAGCAGATTATCTACGGCGGCTTCGCCTTCGCGGCCGTATTCATGGCCACCGATCCGGTGACTGCCGCGCGCACAGGAGCCGGAAAATACATTTATGGACTTCTCGTGGGAGCTATCGCAGTCATAATCCGCACCTACAACAACGGCTATCCCGAAGGAGCCATGCTCGCGGTGCTGCTGATGAACGCCTTCGCCCCGCTCATCGACTGGTGTGTGGTGCAGACCAATATCAACCGCCGTCTAAACCGTGTAAAAGCAAAGCCATGACCATCAACAAGCAAAGCAATCTATATACGATAGTCTATATCGCGGTGCTCGCGGTAGTGGTAGGCGCGGCGCTCGCCACGACCTCCCTGTCGCTTCACGACCGGCAGCAGCAGAATGCCGACCGCGACAAGATGCGCCAGATACTTGCGGCGGCACGCATCACCGTTCCGGCCGACAGCATTATCGCGGCCTACAACCGTGACATCACCGAAGCCTACATAGTCGATGCCGAAGGAAAACGGATAGCCGGCGACGCCTTCGCCGTGGATGTCGACGCGCAGACCAAACTGCCCGCTCTGCGCAGGCAGTTGCCGGTGTTCGAGTGTCGTGCGGCCGACGGCGAACTCAAATACATACTTCCCGTCTACGGTTCGGGCCTGTGGGGTCCGATATGGGGCTATGTGGCGTTTGACGCCGACGGCTCGACGATCTACGGCGCCTACTTCGCCCACAAGGGTGAAACTCCCGGCCTCGGAGCCGAGATAGAGAAGCCTGCGTTCAGCAACGAATTCATAGGCAAGACGGTGTTCAAGCAGGGAGTGTTCATGCCTGTGGCCGTAGTCAAGGCCGGACAGAAACCGCTGGCCGGAGAGGACTACGTCGACGGCATATCGGGCGGCACCATCACCTCGAAGGGTGTTGGAGCCATGCTCTCCGACTGTCTGACGCCATACGCAGCATTTTTGAAAAACCTCAGTCAGAAATCCAATTAAGTCATGGCAGAGAAAATCGACAACAAAAGCGTATTTTTCAATCCGTTTTCAGCCAACAATCCGGTGGTGGTGCAGGTGCTCGGCATCTGCTCGGTGCTTGCAGTCACCGTCAAGCTTGAACCGGCGTTGGTGATGGGCATGTCGGTGATAGCTGTGCTGGCGTTCTCCAACGTCATCATTTCGCTTATCCGCAACACGATTCCCACCAATATACGTATCATAGTGCAGCTCGTGGTGGTGGCCGGACTGGTGGTCATCGTCGACCAGCTGCTGCAGGCCTATGCCTACGACGTCAGCAAGCAGCTGTCGGTGTTTATCGGCCTGATCATTACCAACTGTATCCTCATGGGACGCCTGGAGGCGTTCGCCATGGCCAACCGTCCGTGGCCCTCGCTGCTCGACGGCATAGGCAACGGCATAGGCTACGCACTGGTGCTGGTCATCGTCGGCTTTTTCCGCGAACTGCTCGGCAGCGGTACGCTGCTCGGCATGCAGGTGGTGCCGCAGTGTTTCTACGATGCCGGCTATGTCAACAACGGCCTGATGATACTCCCGCCGATGGCTCTTATCGTGGTGGCCTGCATCATCTGGATCCACCGCTCGCGCAACAAGGATCTTCAGGAACACTGATATAATGTCATAGAGCAATCCACCACACAATCACTACTGTATGGAAAATCTCAATCTCTTCATACGCTCGATTTTCGTCGACAATATGATATTCGCCTATTTTCTGGGTATGTGCTCGTTTCTGGCGGTATCGAAAAATGTAAAGACGGCATTCGGCCTGGGCGTGGCCGTGACGTTCATGCTGGTGATCACTCTCCCGGTCAACTGGCTTCTGCAGACCTACGTGTTGAGTCCCGGCGCCCTGTCGTGGCTCGGCGAGGAATATGCCTCGGTCGACCTGTCGTTTCTGTCGCTGATCATGTTTATAGCCGTCATAGCCTCCATGACGCAGCTCGTGGAGATGGCGGTGGAGAAATACAGTCCGTCGCTCTACGCCTCGCTCGGCATATTCCTGCCGCTGATAGCCGTGAACTGCGCCATACTCGGCGGCTCGCTATTCATGCAGCAGAGAGGGTTCGCGTCGTTCTGGACCGCCACCTGCGCCGGTGCGGGATGGGGCATAGGATGGCTGCTGGCCATAACGGCCGTGGCGGCCATACGCGAACGTATAGCCACGTATTCCAATGTGCCCGCTCCGCTCCGCGGCATAGGCATCACTTTTATCGTCACGGCACTGATGGGCATAGCCTTCATGTCGTTCCTGGGTATTAAAATCTGAAGTATCATGAATGTCAATCTTTTAATAGCCATTCAGCCGACCGTGGTGGCCGGCACGCTACTGTTTCTCGCTGTAACTCTTCTGCTGGTGGTCGTGCTGCTGGTGGCCAAGCGCTATCTGGTGCATTCCGGCAAGGTGGATATAGAGATCAACGGCGACCGCCATGTCGAGGCCGAGTCGGGCAAGCCGCTCCTCTCCACTATGGCCGACAGCAATGTGTTTCTGCCGAGCGCATGCGGAGGCAAGGGCAGTTGCGGTCAGTGTCGTGTGCAGGTGTTCGAGGGTGGCGGCGATGTGCTGCCCACCGAAACCGTCCATTTCACACGCAAGGAGATGAAGGATTCGTGGCGTCTGGCCTGTCAGGTGAAGGTGAAGCAGGATATGAAGATCGGTGTGCCGGCTTCGGTGCTCGACATCAAAGAGTGGGAATGCGAGGTGATCTCCAACCGCAATGTGGCCACCTTCATCAAGGAGTTTGTGGTGGCTCTGCCTCCGGGCGAGCACATGGACTTCATCCCCGGATCGTATGCGCAGATCAAGATACCGCCCTACGAGATAGACTATGACCGCGACATCGACAAATCGCTGATCGGTGAGG
>JAIDKJ010000175.1 GCA_029051835.1 Paramuribaculum sp.
GTCTGGGGCAGAAGGTTGATTCGCTCAGTTCCAACGTTTCGACGGTCACCACAGAGCGTGAGGAGGCCCGTCAGGAGGCCACACAGCTCAACGACGAGCTCAACACCTGCTATTATGCTATCGGCAACAAATCGGAGCTGCAGAAAAACAAGATCATACAGACAGGATTCCTGCGCAAGACCAAAATACTCGAAGGCGATTTCGAAAAGGCCTACTTCATCAAGGCTGACAAGCGTACGCTGCGCAACATACCGCTTCACAGCAATAAGGCGGAGGTGATGACCAAGCAGCCCGCCGCAAGCTATTCGATCGAAGATCAGGATGGTCAGAAGGTGCTGGTGATCAAAGATCCGACGCAGTTCTGGGAAGTAAGCAACTTCCTGGTTGTGAAGATCGATTAAACCGATCAGCGACAGCTGAATTACGGTAAAGATATGGATCGTGCCCTGTAGCTGTGTTTCCGCCGGCAGGGCACGGTCTATATATATATTCAGCTGTGTCACACGCGCAACGATGTAGGCAGTCAGACCATTATATGACGGTCATCGCTGTAAGGCTATGTAAATTATGACGTCATGGCAATAAGTCGGTATGTGATACGTTAGTATGAAAAAAGGGTTTCTGAATCTTCTTTGAGTGAACAGAAGTGAAATCATATTATCACAGGATCGATAAGTCATCATGACCGGATTATTAAATAGTGGCAGACGTTACGGCCGGCTGATCAATCCGGCTTTGTCGGTTATGGCCATGACGATGGCGGCATTGTCTTATTATCTGACCTCGCTGCTGGTTAGCGCGGTTCAGACCGAAGTATGGATGTCGCCAAAAGTTATTGTGGCCGCGTTGGCGGCATGGACTGTTGCGGGATGGAGGCTGATCCGTTCCGAAGAATTGCGTGCATTGAAAATGGAGCGCACAGCCCGTAGCGCTGTCAATGCGTGTGGTGTGCATGCGCTGATATTTGTGCTGTTGCTATATCTGATTGATGCCCCTTATGTGGAGTGGAGTACCTTGGCGGTGTTCTATGCATTGATGTTCGTATCGCTCCCCGTCGCATATGTGCTGTCATTGCAGTTGCTCAAGTTTTTGCGGCGTCGCGGACGGAATCACCGTCGCGTGGTGATCGTAGGCATGAATGATACGGCTTCACGGCTATACAGTATGATGACCACTGATGGTTATGGATATGCCGTTGTCGGGGTGTTTGATGATAATGCTGTAAGTTCGGTCGTTGAAGGTCAGCCCGTAATGCCTGTTGGCGAACTGGATGGCTTTATCCGGGCCAATGAGGTGGAGGTAATATTCTTCCCGCTGGCCGGTGATAACGAGTCGGG
>JAIDKJ010000176.1 GCA_029051835.1 Paramuribaculum sp.
CGTCGACCGTCATTTCAAGCACGTCGTAGACCGATTTGCCGCGATAGTTGATGTCGAGCACATCGCGCGTGAAGCGCTTGCCATGACACTCCTCGCACTCCACAGTGATATCGGCCATGAACTGCATCTCGATAGTGATCGTGCCTTCGCCCTTGCACTCCTCGCAGCGTCCGCCCTCGGCGTTGAACGAGAAATAACCGGGACCGAAACCCATCTGCTTCGCGCCCTGCTGATCGGCAAACAGACGCCGTATCTCATCGTAAGCCTTGAGGTAAGTGGCCGGATTGCTGCGCGTCGAACGCCCGATAGGATTCTGGTCGACAAACTCCACGGCCTCTACACGATGCAGGTCGCCGCCAAGCGAATCAAATGCGCCCGGAGCATCCACAGCTATGTCGAAGCGGCGCGCCAGAGCACGATAAAGCACGTCGCGCACAAGCGTCGACTTGCCGCTGCCGCTCACTCCGGTCACCACCGTCACCACGCCGAGCGGGAATTTCACGTCGATATTCTTGAGATTGTGTTCCCTGGCTCCCTTGACCTCTATCGAATCGCGCCACGGGCGCCGGTGTGCCGGCACCGGAATAGACATCCGCCCGTTGAGATAAGCGGCAGTGTAGCTCCCCTCTACATCAGGCAGACTGCATGGCGCTCCCTCGTTGACTATGCGGCCGCCATTGCGTCCGGCTTCCGGACCGACGTCTATAAGATGGTCGGCCTCGCGTATTATCTCCTCGTCGTGCTCCACGATCACCACGGTATTGCCTATGTCGCGCAAACGTTTGAGCACACCGATAAGACGGTCGGTGTCACGTGAATGCAACCCTATACTCGGCTCGTCGAGTATATAGAGCGATCCTACAAGGCTACTGCCGAGCTGCGTGGCAAGATTTATGCGCTGGCTCTCGCCGCCCGACAGCGTGGCCGACAGACGGTCGAGCGTAAGATAACCCAGACCGACATCGGAGAGGAAACGCAGCCTGACAGTGATCTCGGTCAGCAGGCGGCGGGCTATCTCACGGTCTGCCGCCGGCAGATCGATATGTTCGAAGAATGAATGAAGCTCATCGACCGGCATCCTTACCATTTCGGTTATCGTCTTGCCGGCTACGCTGACGTAGGAAGCATCGGCGCGCAACCGCGATCCATGACACTCCGGACACTCCGTCTTGCCACGGTAACGGGCCTGCAGCACACGATACTGTATCTTGTAGAGATTTTCCTCCACCATGCGGAAGAAACCGTCGATACCCTCGAAGCCTCCCGCACCGCCATGCCACAGCCACGAGCGTTCCTGCTCCGTCAGCTGGCAATAAGGCTTATGGATCGGAAACGAAGCGGCACCCGAAGCGGCTATGGCCATCTGTTTCCAC
>JAIDKJ010000177.1:0-2037 GCA_029051835.1 Paramuribaculum sp.
GCTCGTCGGCCACGCGGTGGCCGCCGTAGACGGTGGTGGTCTTGAGTCCGGAGGCCATGCGCCTCACCACGTCCGACACCTGCAGAGCCAGTTCGCGCGAGGGTACGGTCACAACGGCCTGCACCTTGCCGCACGGCTCCCCGGTGCGCCGCAGCATGTAGCAGCCGAACGCCACTGTCTTGCCCGAACCAGTCGGGGCTGCGAGCATCACGGCGTTGCTGCGTGTTTCCATCATCTTCGCCTGCATCGGGCGAAGGCGCTCTATGTCGAGCCGGCGCCGGAGCGCCTCGGTGATCTTGTATGATTCCATATCGGTCTGCTAAAAAAAAGTGGCGCAGCCGGTTGGCTGCGCCGTATGTGTGTGGTGTCGTGACCGTTCCGACGGCGGATGGCCTGCGGCGGTCGCGGGTCGGGTTTTACTTGAATACGTACTGCGAGGAGATCGACTCGTTGTTGTGAACGCGCTTGATCGTGTCGGCAAACATCTTGGCCACGCTGATGATGGTGGCTTTGCGGCAGTCCTTCGAGAACGGGATGGAGTTGGTGAATATCATCTCGGTCATCTCGCTGTCGTCGACGCGCTGCGAGGCCGGATCGCTCATGATGGCGTGTGAAGCGAGGGCGCGCACCGATTTGGCGCCTTTCTCCATCATCAGGTTGGCGGCTTTGCAGATAGTGCCGGCGGTGTCAACCATGTCGTCGATCAGTATGACGTTCTTGTCCTTCACGTCGCCGATCACTGTCATGGCCTCGACCACGTTGGCTTTGGCGCGCTGCTTGTGGCAGAGCACCAGAGGCACGTCGAGATACTTCGCGTAGGAGTTGGCACGCTTGGCGCCGCCCACGTCGGGAGTGGCCACCACCATGTCGGGGAGCTGGAGGCTCTTGATGTAGGGGATAAATACCGTCGAGGCGTAGAGGTGGTCGACGGGCACGTTGAAGAATCCCTGGATCTGGTCGGCGTGGAGGTCCATGGTGATGACGCGGTTTACGCCGGCGGCCATCAGCAGGTCGGCCACAAGCTTGGCGGCGATCGACACACGCGGCTTGTCCTTGCGGTCCTGACGCGCCCAGCCGAAGTAGGGCATCACGGCTATCACCGAGTGGGCCGACGCGCGCTTGGCGGCGTCGATCATCAGCAGAAGCTCCATGAGGTTGTCGGTGTTGGGGAAGGTCGACTGTACCAGGTAAACCTCGCAGCCGCGGATGGGCTCTTCGAACGATACTTCAAATTCTCCGTCGGCGAAGTGCTGGATGTTCATCTTGCCCAGCTCCATGCCGAGGCATTTGCAGATTTCTTCACCCATGTAGCGCGACTTTGTGCCGGCGAAAATCTTGATGGGGTGGATGACTGAGTTCATATCTTGTGACACGTGCTTGAAATTTTTTGCAAAGTTAATGTTTCGTCGCGAATAACTCGGCATGGAGGAGCCGAAAAATTGTCCCCCGTGAGTCAACATCGTCGGTTGGGCGACGTTCAGTCTATGCGGGTGGCCATGAAGCAGGGGGTGAATATCAGCATGTCGTTGTCGGTGGCATACTGCAGGCTGCCGTACAGGCGCTCCATGCGGCTGAGACCTGTGCCTTCGGGCGCGGGCCATGTGGCCATGAAGGCTTTTTCGGCGGGGCGGCGGTAGCGTCCCCCTTCGATCAGATGGGCCACGACGGGCTCGAGCCTCAGGCGCTGGCCGTCGATGCTGAATCTGGCGGCGGTGATGGCTTCGCCGTCGGCTACGAAGCTGTAGAGTCCGGCGGGGAGTCGGGCGGGGGTGGTGGGCGACATTGAGTTGGTCAGCGTTTGGGCCCAGGTGGCGTTCTGAAGTATGATCAGGGTGACGTCGGAGAGCAGCTGGTAGGATGCGGCGGGCTGCTGCACGTAGTCGCCGCCTATGGCGTTGCGGCCGCTGACCTCGATCGATCCGTCGTCGTTAAATCTGAACCGTATGCGGTCGAATCCCGTTGCGCGGCGGCAGCGGTCGATCATTGTGCCATAAAGCTCCTTGAGGCCGTCGCGGGCGTTGACGTCGAGTCCGGCTA
>JAIDKJ010000177.1:2047-5791 GCA_029051835.1 Paramuribaculum sp.
CTATGAGCGACGTGCCCGCTTTTTCGAGGTCGTAGGTGATGTCGCTCAGGTTAAGCTCCATCTCGAAAGTGTGGCCTGTGAGGCCGTTGACAGCGGCTTTTGCGGTTATCTCGGCTGTCACGGAGGGAGCGGTCGATTTGTTCCCGGGACTGTATGTGCCGGAGGCGGTATAGGTTATCTCGCTCTTGTCGGCGGTCCTTACGGTGCGTGTCCCTCCGAAGGTTACGCTGTTCTCGCGTCCTTTGGCTTCTACGCCTATGGTCATGTCGCAGGGCATGAAGAGGTAGCTGTGGCGCATGTCGTCGTCAAACGCTTCGTCGGTGTTGTCGGTCACGAGAGTCGGACGGTCCGACACCATGACGGCGTCCCCCTTGTTGCCCGGATACGATGTCAGATCCTCCTTCATCGTTATCTCTATGGTGGCGTCGGCCACCTTGTTGCCGTTGTAGGTCAGGGTGGTCTGCGTGGTGTCGTAGACTCCGTTGATGTTGTCCACATCGATCTGCTTGTCGTCGGAGCACGACGACGCGAGCATGGCGGCCACCGTGGCCGCGAGTGTCATAAAGGTTTTGTTCATAGCAGTTGCAGGTTTTCTCGTTTGTTGCAGTGATATGTCGTAGTGTTTTCTGTGTGTGCGGGTGTCAGCGGTGGCGCACTTTCCATACGGCCGCTCCCCACGGGCCTGTGAATGCCTCGAAGGGGGTGTCGGCCGCCAGACGCTTGCGCGCTTTCTCGCCGGTGAGCAGTTCGGTCATGTTCATGTCGCCCTCCGGTATGCGGAGCAGTTCGAAGGCGTGGGCCGGGATGTTGATGGCCAGATCGGCCGAATCGTCCGAGAAGTTGACGGCCACGATGATCGTTTCGTCGGCATAGTTGCGCAGGAAGGCATACTGCCGGTGGGGATTGAGCGTCGGATTCTCGTAGTTGACATACATCAGGTCGAAGAACCGGCCTTCGCGTATGGCCTTCTCCGAGTTGCAGAGGCGGAGCACCCGGGCGTAGAGATCGCGGAGCCATCGCTCGCGCGGCTTCAGGCTGCCGTCGAGCCAGCGGCGCAGTGTCGGCAGGCTCCAGTAGTCGAATATCGTGGTGCGGCCGTCATATCCGCTGAATCCTTCGGCGTCGGCGGCCTGTTCGCCAAGCTCCTGACCCATGTAGATCATCATCGGGCCGGTCGATATGTAGGAGCTGACCACCAGAGAGGGGAGCGCCTTGGCGGGATCGCCGGCATAGAATTTTGAGCCGAAACGCTGCTCGTCGTGGTTTTCGAGGAAGTTGAGCATGTGGTTGCCTATGCCGTCCACGGTCTGCCAGCAGCCTGTCAGCTGTGCGGCCGAGCAGTGCGATGTCTGTATGCCGCGCAGGGTGTCGTAGAGGTTCACCTTGTCGTAGAGGTAGTCGAAGTGGCCGCGGCGTATAAATTCGCGGTAGAGTCCGATGTCGTATATCTCGGCTATGAATTTTATGTGGGGATAGCGCTCCTTGACGATTGTTACGGCCCAGTCCCAGAATTCCACCGGCACCATGAACGCCATGTCGCACCTGAAGCCGTCCACACCCTTTTCGGCCCAGTAGAGCAGTATGGAGAGCATCTTCTGCCATGTGTCGGGGGTGGGCGAGAAGTGGCGCGAGCCGTTGGAGTAGTCCACGCCGTAGTTGAGTTTCACGGTTTCATACCAGTCGTTGACCGACGGAAATGCCGAGAAACAGTCGTTGCCCGTGGCCTTGGCCGGAAATTCGGTGTAGGCCTCCTTGCCCGAGCCGAGGTCGATCGAGGGGGCGAAAAGCTGGCGCGGGATATAGTAGAAGTTGTTCTGAGGGTCGAAAGCGCGGCTGCTGTCGTCGCCGGCTCCTAAGTCGGGCGTCCCTTCGGGGGCGGCGTCGGAGTGGTAGCGTCGCGCCACGTGGTTGGGCACGAAGTCTATGATCACCTTCATTCCCTGGTCGTGTATGCGGGCCACGAGTGCCTCGAACTCCTCCATGCGCCGATCTACGTCGGTGGCCAGGTCGGGGTCGATATCGTAGTAATCCTTGATGGCGTAGGGCGATCCGGCCTCTCCTTTCACCACGTGGGGATTGTCGCGGCCTATGCCGTAGCGGCTCCAGTCGGTCTTCTGGGCGTGTTCTATCACTCCCGTGAGCCATATATGCGTCACTCCAAGCTCTTTGATGCTTTCGATGACGTTGTTGTCTATGTCGTTGAGTTTTCCGGAGCCGTTGCGGGCATATGTGCCGTTGGGCACGCATTTCGGATTCTTGTTGGTGAAAAGCCGCGGCAGCAGCTGGTAGATGACCGGTTTTAGGTTGTTCATTGTCTGTCGGTGGTGGATGTTTCTGTTTCGGTCTGCCCGGGGCGTCTGAAGCCGTTGGCGAGCAGGAAATTCATGGTGTCGCGGTAGCCGCTGTCGTACACCTGTCGTATCTGTTTGAGATTAAATGCCTTGTAACGGGCTATGTCGTCGGTGCGGATCACGATGTCGCAAATCTCCGTGTCGGGCACGGTGTTGGTCTTGGCCATCAGCTCGTAGGAGCGGAATGCTATGTCGATCAGCGTGTTCTTCACCGTGGTTTTGGTCAGCGGCGAGCAGTTGACGGCTATCAGATATTTGCATTTGTCGCGGATGGTCCATGCCGGCAGGTTGTGGAGCACTCCGCCGTCGACGCATCTGATGCCGTTCACCTTTATTGGCTTGAATACGATCGGTATGCTGCACGAGGCTGCCACCACTTCGTCGAGCCGTCCGCTGGTGAAGGCGATTTTCTCGCCGTTGTCGAGGTCGGTGGCGCCCACCGTCACCGGTATCGGCAGATCCTCAAGATTGGCATAGGGAATGTTCTTGCGCAGGAAGGCGCGGAAGCGGTCGAGGCTGAAGAATCCGTCCTTCGGGATGCTCAGCTCGCAGAAGTCGCTGAAACGGGCGTTGAGAAACAGTTCGAGCATCTGCTCGGGGCTGATGCCGGCGGCATACATCACCGCAGCTACCGATCCGGCCGATACGCCGGCCAGTATGTCGGGCCGGATGCCCATCTCTTCCAGCGCTTTCAGGGCGCCGGCATGGGCGAAGCCGCGGGCGCCGCCACCACTGAGCACAAGCCCTGTGCGGTACTGAGGGCCTCCGAGGCCTATTATGGATTTGACTTTGGCTAACTTGCCTCCCATCTCTTGTTGCGTTTGCTTTCGAGCGGCAAAGGTACAAAAAAAACGTGTAAGGTGTGTTTTTGTGTAAATATGCATGTATATATGTATTCTGTCGCGCTCTTGTTGTGTATCGGTGTGTCCGGTGCATGAAAATGTGCATAATTATGCCGACACTTATGTATAATAGGTGTAGACGTTTTTGTAGTACTATCGAAAAAATATGTTGTAAAACACAATTAACAGTCTTTAACAGGGGGGGGGTATAAACGATTACATTTTCATTAATTTTGCTGCACAAAATTTAACAAAAACCGCTAAAAACAATCACAAAATCTTAAAAGCAATCAGTTTTTTTATAACCTTAATCATTTATCCAACAACATGTATCATTATCTCCGCACAATGAGCCGCAAACTCACGGGACTCCCCGCGATGCTGCTCGCGCTATGTATGCTGATGCTGACAGCCCCCGCTGCCTCGGCTTCGGCTGTGCCCGCGCCGGATACCGCCACGGGTACCGTTCTTGATCAGACAGGCGAGCCGCTTCCCGGAGCTTCTGTCATGGTGGTCGGCACCACTCTCGGCGGTTCTACCGACATCGACGG
>JAIDKJ010000178.1 GCA_029051835.1 Paramuribaculum sp.
CTGTGGCCTATCGCCACACCCGCTAAGTGCGCAGACCGACCACCCCAAGATCACCAGAACCTACTCGGTAAAAGCTGCCCAGTACACAAACAGCCTTGTCACACTGAGCAAGCGCGTCAACGGTGCTCTTGATGGAGCCACAAACACTGCAGACTACACACTTTCGGACTCAGAACCAATCACTCCCACAGCATCGTTAGGAACCGCAGAACCGGCTCACGGATGGGGACGCGTTCAGATCAAATCGGCGAGCGATGACGACGAACCTCTGACCATCGATTTTGACTTTTCAAACTGCTCGACAACACCCAAAAAAGAGGGCAATCCAGCATGGTATCAGAACACGTCGTACATCGGCACGTCCATTTATATGTATACCGGCACAAGATTTAAGATGTCGTTCAACAAAGACAAACGCATCAAGGCGATATACATCAAAACAAACATCTACGGCAACAGCCAGTCAAAAGCATTTACATCATACAAGAAAAACCTGAAATGCATCAAAGATCTCAACAATGATGCAGAAGACACACGGTTTACACTGAAAGCAAGCACTCTTGACAATGATGGACTGACCGTGATCTACGAAAGTCCGAGCCTCTACGGTGAAACCCCGTCACTCACCCTCGACTTCGTCAATGAGGAGGGCTACTTCTACTTCCAGATATTCAACATACAGATACAGTATTACGACAACTCCGACGGATGGATGCCCGCCTACGACAACACCTTTTCGTATGGCAGAAACTATGCCGACGCCATATATTACAAAAACGGCGACGCTACTGACTGGACCGAAGCGACCGGCAGCGAACGCATCAATCTCGACGGAGAAACCGTAAAGACACGCATCGGCAACGCCATCACCACATTCAACCGGCCTGCATCACCCAAAGCCGGACAGCACACTGTAATCATCGACCCCGCCAAAGGTATGATCGGAGCAACAGTCGGCGTCACATTTCACACTTCGCTCGATCCGGACTACCTCGCCAACGGCGACATCAACGAAGCATACCTCGCCGAATATCAGCTGACAAACTATCTGGCCTCAGGTTCATCCGCGCAGAAATCCAGCGGAAACGTGACACCTCCCTCCGGCGCTGTAGCATACGACTACAACTTCACGACCATAATAGGCTCGATAACTAACGTCGACGGACTGACCGCCAGCAACTCGCTCTATACGGTCAAGACA
>JAIDKJ010000179.1 GCA_029051835.1 Paramuribaculum sp.
GCACGGAGGGCTATGCCTTCGCCCCGACAGACTTCAAAGCCGCCAACAACCTCGAAGGCGTGCTCGGAGTGAAATTCGAGGGCCAGGGCGAGGTGCGCGACAACGTGCAATATTTCGTCCATGGCAAAGCCGTGATCGAATATACTCCCGCCGCAGGCGAAACCCCTGACATCTACTACACCCTCGACGGCACCGATCCGCGCGACAATGTGGCGGGACGCATCCATGTCAAGGGCACACGCGCAGAGATAGAACTGACATCGGACGTGGTGCTGAGAGCCTTCGCGGCCTCTCCGGGTCTCAACCCGAGTGCCGAAACGAGCCGTTCGTTCAAGAACGCCGTAAACGAAGTGCAGTATATCCTCAACTTCCTGCGCGCCGGCGTGACAGGCAACACCTACCGCTTCACGAGCAAACTTCAGATAGTGTCCTCAGGCGACAAGTATCTCTTCGTGGCAGGTCCGGTGGGTCACTTCCTCCCGGTGTACAAAGCCGACGGATGGGATGAAAGCCTCTATCCGGCCGGCAGCTACGTGCAGCATCTTCTGGCCGTGAAGAGCACCGACTCCAACGGCAACATCATGGCCGACGCAAGCCTCTACGACACCCCCGAGGCGATCGATCCCTCAGAGATCGAAGAGGCCGACAAGATTACTGTAACGCCTGACGAAGTGAGCGCCCTGACAGCTGCCAGCGCCCGCCGCCTCGTCACTGTCAGCAACGTCACCGCCAAGGCCGCCGCAGCGCGCGCCGCAGGCATGGCTCCCTTCACCATCACCACCGTCGACGGCTCCCAGAGCCACCCGCTTATGGACGGCAACCTCGGCAAAGTGACTATCAAGGAAGTCGACGCATCGGGCGATCTCGTCGACACCCAGCTCGGATTTGCCGACGGGGAGGCCTACGACATCACCGGATTCGTGATGCTCGGCGAGGCTGCCGACGGAAGCGATGAAGCCGGCGTTGAACTCTGGCCCGTATCGGCCATCCATCTGGTGCGCACCCCTGCCGTCAGCGTCAGCCTGCAGGATGACCTGCCGGTGATCCGCACCGACGAGAACGAATATCTGGGCCGATTCAAAGATGTTGCCGCCGTAAGCCTCTCGGCAGGCAATGTGCGCAACGCCCGGATCTACTACTCGTTCGACAACGAGGAATGGTTTGAATACTTCAAGCAGCCCATAGCCGTGGAGGGAAGCTGCATGATCCATGCCAAAGCCCAGGCTCCCGGCATGGCCGAAAGCGTCCACACCCACCTGACTCTCGAGAAGGTGACCGTAAGCGGCGACATAGAGTTTGCCACAACGCCCGCGCCTGAAGGCGGCAAGGTGAGCGTATCGCTCAGCCCGGCCGACCACAACATCGCCGAGGGCGCCTACAAGATCTATTACACCACCGACGGCACCAACCCGACCACGGCGTCGGCTCTCTACTCCGCTCCCTTCGAACTGACCGAGAGCCGCACGGTGAAGGCCATACTCGTGGAGGAGGGATGCGAGCCGGGCGCAGTGTGCACGGCCTACATCAGCGTGGCCACCGCCCCGACAACGCCCGAAGATCCCGATCCGACCGTCAGCGGCCGCGTGAAATTCACTCTCGACGACAGCGATCCGTCAAAAGTGCTCGTGAAGATCGAACCCGACGGCGAGGTTGCTCCCGGATATAAGATCTACTACACTACCGAAGCCGGCAAGACCCTTCCGGAAGACGGCATCGAGTATAAGTCTCCGTTTGAAGTGACCGAGAGCAGCATAGTCATGGCTGTGCTCGTGGAGAACGACAAGCTGAGCGGCCCCGTCGCCGAAGTGAGCGTATGGGTCAATCCCGGTGTGACCGGCATCGACGGCATTCCGACCGATGAGGCTGAAGATGGCGTGAGAGTCGACGGCAACAGCATCGTTGCTCCCGAAGGAAGCCGCATATTCGACATCAGCGGTCGCCAGACAGGCCGCCGTGACGATCTGCGCCGTGGCGTTTATATCGTAGTAACTCCCGACGGCAAGTCGGTGAAAGTGCTTGTGAAGTAATCGTAATTACTATCACTGTTCCTGTTAGAAGCGGGGTCGCGATGCGGCCCCGCTTTTTTTTAGAGGGGATCGGAATTATCGGAGCTATCGGAGATGATCCGGGCGGCTATGATGTCTATGATGGCTCAGAGCTGCCTGAGATTTGCGAGTTAGGGGGAATTTGAGTAATTTTGCTTCATATGACTATGAACCGCCAACCACGTATATTATGGGCCGACGATGAGATAGATATGCTCCGGCCCCACATAATGTTTCTGGAGAGCAAAGGGTATGAACTCACTACCGTGTGCTCCGGATCGGACGCGCTTGAAGCGGTGGAATCGTCGGAGTTCGACATGGTGATACTCGACGAGCATATGCCGGGCATCACCGGCCTACAGACTCTGCAGCTCATAAAGCAGCAGCATCCCCAGCTGCCGGTGATCATGATCACCAAAAGCGAGGAGGAGAACATCATGGAACGCGCCATAGGCTCGCGCATCGCCGACTATCTGATAAAGCCCGTCAACCCCAACCAGATACTGCTCTCGATCAAAAAGACTCTCGACGGCCGTCGTCTGGCGGCCGACACTTCCACTTCGGGCTACCGCGCCGAATTCGGCGCGATCTCGGCGGGCATAGCCCAATGCGCCACGCTCGACGACTGGAAGGATATGTACCGCCGGCTCGTCTACTGGCAGACCGAACTGTCGGCCCAGACCCACACTCTGCAGGCCGACACGGCCGAAATGGCCTCGATCCTCGCCACACAGATCGACGAGGCCAACACGGTGTTCGGCAAGTTTATACGCCGCAACTACCGCGACCTGCTGCTCAACGAACCGCTGACAAGCCCCGGACTGATACGCTCACGGGTGATGCCGCTGCTGAAGGAGGGTCCGGTGTGGTTTGTGGTGATCGACAATTTCAGGCTCGACCAGTGGCTGACGCTGAAATCGCTGCTGTCAAACCTGTTTACGTTCAGCGACGAAACGCTCTCGCTCTCCATACTCCCCACCTGCACGCAGTTTGCACGCAACGCCATATTCGCCGGCATGATGCCTTCGGAGATCAAACGCCGGTGGCCGGAGCTGTGGGTGGAGGATGATGCAGCCGAGTCGAAAAATGCGGCCGAGGAGCGGTTGCTGGCGATGCAGCTCGAACGCTACGGCTTCCACGATCGGTTCAGCTACTCCAAGATCTTTGACTCGGAGGGGTGCGAGCAGTTCATAGCCACGATGGCCGACCGCGCCGACTGCCGGCTCAACGCCGTGGTGATCAACTTCATCGACATGCTGTCGCATGCCCGCACCGAGTCGCGCACTGTGAGAGAGCTGGCGTCGACCGAAGCGGCCTATCTCTCGATCACCGACTCATGGCTGCGCCACTCGCCCACCCTGGAGCTGTTCAGCCGCATAGCCGCCACCGGACAGCGGGTGGTGCTCGCCACCGACCACGGCACCATAAGAGTGGCCGGCCCGCAGCGTATAGTGGGCGACCGCACTCTCACCACCAACCTGCGCTACAAGGCCGGGCGCGGCATGGACTACAACGCCCGGCAAGTGATGGTGGCCGACCGTCCGGCGGAGATCGGGCTGCCGGTGAAACGCATCGGCGAGGAGTATGTGTTTGCCACCGGCCGCGACTTCTTCGCCTATCCCAACAACTATAACCATTACGCACAATACTACCGCGGCACCTTCCAGCATGGAGGCATCTCGATGGAAGAGATGCTCGTGCCGCTTGTAACTCTCACAAGCAAGCTATGACAACAATAGAGATACCCTCACTCGCCGACATCGACAGCGCTGCCGCGCAGCTCGCCGACGCGCTGCAGGCATCGGGAGCCACCGTAGTGGCCTTCGACGGAGATATGGGCGCGGGCAAGACCACCCTGATCTCGGCTCTGTGCCGCAAGATGGGCGTGGCCGACGATATGGCCGCATCGCCCACATTCGCCATAATCAACGAGTACAGCGGATCGATGCCGCAACCTATCTACCACTTCGACCTCTATCGCATAGAGAGCATCGAGGAGGCGCTCGATCTCGGACTCGACGACTATTTCTACTCCGGTTCGCCCTGCTTTCTGGAGTGGGCTGAGCGGATAGAGCCGCTTCTGCCCGACGATACGCTCCACGTGGCGATCATAGTGAACGCCGACGGCTCGCGCACTGTGACGATGCCCTGACAGCGGCATACACAGAATAAAACATCAAGGCGCCGTGTCGGAATGATTTCTGACACGGCGCCCTGCTATGTTATGGGATTTGCGGCGGCTTACTTCTTAAGGTCGGCCACCTTCTTAAGGATCAGCTTAAGATGGCAATAGAAGCGCTCTACGGCAGGGATGTGCATGCGCTCCGAAGGCGAGTGGACGCCCTGCAGAGTGGGTCCGAACGACACCATGTCGAGGTGGGGGAACTTCTCAAGGAAGAGTCCGCACTCCAGACCGGCGTGGATAGCCTTGATGGCGGGTGTCACTCCGTAAAGCTCGTTGTAGGCATCGCTGGCGATCTTCATGATGGGCGATTCGAGATTGGGCGCCCATCCGGGATAGCCTTCGCCGTGTACAACCTTGGCTCCGGCCAGTGCGAACACGGCCTCGACCTGATTGGCGATATCCCACTTGCGCGAATCCACCGAGCTGCGCTGCGAGGTGGTGACAACTACTTCATTGCCCTCCTTCATCTTGACCGAGGCGAGGTTGGTGGATGTTTCGACCAGGCCGGGCATCACACGGCTCATCGACACTACTCCGTGGGGAGCGCTGTAGATCGAGCGGATGAGCTTCATGGTGGTGTCGGAATCGATGCAGAATTCGGGCTTCTCCACGCTCTCCATGGTGATCTCGAGCGTAGGCTCGAGGTCGGAGTATTCATTTTCCACCTCGGCGATGAAATGGTTGAGCGCCACGCGCACATCCTCTTTCTTCGAAGTGTGGACGCCTACTATGGCGTGTGCGGCGAGCGGACTGGCGTTGCGCAGGTTGCCGCCGTCGATCGCGGCGAGCGACA
>JAIDKJ010000018.1 GCA_029051835.1 Paramuribaculum sp.
CGCCCGACGCACAGATCCGTCTGAACAAATTCATGGCCAACGCCGGAATATGCTCGCGCCGCGAGGCCGACGAATTCATCCAGCAGGGCCTGGTGAAGGTGAACGGCAATGTGGTGACCGAGCTTGGCACCAAGATAACCCACTCCGACACTGTGGAATACGACGGCAAGGTGGTGGCTCTGGAGCACAAGTGCTACATACTGCTCAACAAGCCGAAAGACTGCGTGACCACATCGGATGACCCCAACGGCCGCCTGACGGTGATGGACATCGTCAAGGGCGCATGCGAGGAGCGCATCTACCCGGTGGGACGCCTCGACCGCAACACCACGGGTGTGTTGCTGCTCACCAACGACGGCGATCTGGCCTCGAAGCTCACCCATCCGAAATATGTGAAGAAGAAGATCTATCACGTGTGGACCGACAAGGACATCTCGGAGGACGACATGCAGCGCATAGCCGACGGCATAGAGCTTGACGACGGCCCCATCCACGCCGACGCCATCTCCTACGCCACCGAAACCGACCGCAATCAGGCGGGCATCGAGATCCACTCGGGTCGCAACCGCATCGTGCGCCGCATCTTCGAGAGCCTCGGCTACCACGTCACGAAGCTCGACCGCGTGTACTTCGCCGGCCTGACGAAGAAGAACCTTCCGCGCGGCCGCTGGCGCTACCTGACACAGGACGAGGTGAACTTCCTGAAGATGGGTTCGTTCGAGTAATCCCCTCAGGTCAACCGCTACAGTAAACCGACAGATCACACAACAGATGAAACGTACCAAGATAACAGACCTCTATGCTCCCGACATGATCGGGCAGGAGGTGGACGTGATGGGCTGGGTGCGCACCCGCCGCGGCAACAAGCACGTGCAGTTTGTGGCTCTCAACGACGGCTCCACCATCCGTTCGGTGCAGATAGTCTTCGACATGACTCTCTTCTCGGACGACGACCTGCGCCCCGTCACCACCGGCTCGGCCATCCATGTGAAGGGCCTTCTGGTGGAGTCGCAGGGACGCGGCCAGAGCTGCGAGGTGCAGGCCCAGACGCTCGAAGTGTTCGGCACCGCCGATCCGGCCACCTATCCGCTGCAGAAGAAGGGCCATTCGCTCGAATTCCTGCGCGAGATAGCCCATCTTCGCCCCCGCACCAACACTTTCGGCGCCGTGCTGCGCATACGCTCGGCCCTGGCCTTCGCCATCCACAAATTCTTCCAGGAGCGCGGCTTCTACTACCTCAACACCCCTCTGATCACGGCCTCGGACTGCGAGGGCGCCGGAGCGATGTTTCAGGTGACGACGCTCGACATCGCCAACCCTCCGCGCGACGAAGAGGGACGCGTGGACTACAGCGCCGACTTCTTCGGCAAGCCGACAGCGCTCACCGTCAGCGGCCAGCTCGAAGGCGAGCTGGGAGCCACCGCCTTAGGTGCGATCTATACGTTCGGCCCCACCTTCCGCGCCGAAAACTCCAACACTCCGCGCCATCTGTCGGAGTTCTGGATGATCGAGCCTGAGGTGGCGTTCATCGACATAGCCGACAACATGGATCTGGCCGAAGACTTCATCAAATACTGCATATCCTACGCTCTCGACCGCTGTCACGACGACATCGAGTTCCTGAGCCAGATGTATGACCAGGAGCTTGAGGCACGCCTCCGCTCGATCGTCGACTCGACATTCGTGCGCCTGACCTACACCGAGGGTGTGAAGATACTTCAGGAGTCGGGCCGCAAGTTCGAGTTCCCGGTATCGTGGGGCATCGACCTTCAGAGCGAGCATGAGCGCTACCTCGTGGAGGAGCACTTCAAGTGTCCGGTGATCCTGACCGACTATCCCAAGGAGATCAAGGCCTTCTACATGAAGCTCAACGACGACGGCCGCACCGTGCGCGCCATGGACGTTCTCTTCCCGAAGATAGGCGAGATCATCGGCGGCTCCGAGCGCGAAGCGTCCTACGAGAAGCTCCAGCAGCGCATCGAGGAGCTCAACATACCGATGAAGGACATGTGGTGGTATCTCGACACGCGCCGCTACGGCACTGTGCCTCACGCCGGCTTCGGCCTCGGCTTCGAGCGTCTGGTATTGTTCGTCACCGGCATGACCAACATCCGCGACGTGATACCCTTCCCGCGCACTCCGAACAACGCCGAGTTCTGACCCGGCAGTGCCCCCAACCTAAACTACAAAGCCTCATAAATTCCACGCCACCGACCCAGGCACCAGAATTTATGGGGCTTTTACGCTTACGACCTTAACCACCAAAAACACAATCCGACAATGCCCGACACATCGGTACTCGCATTCGCATTTCTTTGCCTGACATCATTCTTCACCCTGACCAACCCTCTGGGCACGATGCCCGTGTTTCTGACCATGACCCAGGATATGGCCGACTCACAGCGCCGCGCCATAGTCAGGAGAGCGACATTCATATCGTTCGTCACACTGCTGACCTTCACGGTGCTCGGACAGTTTCTGTTCAAATTCTTCGGCATATCCACCAACGGCTTCCGCATAGCCGCCGGCATAGTGATACTCAAGATCGGCTACGACATGCGTCAGGCGCGGGTGTCGCACACGAAGCTCAAAGACGAGGAGATCAAGAACTACGCCAACGACATCTCTGTCACTCCGCTGGCCATACCGCTGCTGTGCGGTCCCGGCGCGATAGCCAACGGCATCATGCTCATGGAGTCGGCCGACACGATGGTGCTGAAAGGGGTGCTGATAGGCTCCATAGCATTCATCTACACGCTGACCTACTTCATACTGCGCGCCTCGACGCGTCTGGTGAAGGTGATAGGCGAAACCGGCAACAACGTGATGATGCGCCTGATGGGCCTGCTGCTGATGGTGATAGCCGTGGAATGCTTCGTGGCCGGACTCAAACCGATCGTAATCGACACCATACAGTCGGCCATGAGCCACTGACCCCGGCGGTAAGCCTCAGCGACCACCCCACTCACAGACCGATCATCATCATCAAAGAGCTCGGCAGAGATTCTAACTATCTTTTTGATTTTTTTCGGGAGAGGGATGTAAC
>JAIDKJ010000180.1 GCA_029051835.1 Paramuribaculum sp.
ATCCTGACGCGTAAGAATGAGAGCGGTCGGCGTATACTTGTTGTCCATCGCCATCTCCCATGCTATGGTTGCCTCCGCACTGTCGGCCGGACGGAGCACAAGCAGCGAGCGGCGTCCGTTGAGGTTGTGAAGCTCTTCGAGCAGCCTCATCTGGGCTTCATGCTCCACAGGTTCGTGGGTCGGACCATCCTCGCCTACGCGGAAAGCATCGTGAGTCCATACATATTTCACCGGCAGCTCCATCAGGGCGGCCAGTCTTACGGCAGGCTTCATGTAGTCGGAGAACACGAAGAATGTGCCGCAGGCTGCGATCATGCCGCCATGAAGCGCTATGCCGTTCATTATCGAGGCCATCGTCAGCTCAGCCACGCCTGCATGCAGGAACGCGCCGCTGAAGTCGCCGGGAGCGAAAGCACCCGTCTGTTTGAGGAAAGCCTCGGTCTTGTCGGAATTGGCCAGATCGGCGCTCGACACTATCATGTTCTTCACTTTCTTGCCAAGCTCGGTCAGCACGTCGGCCGAGGCCGTGCGTGTAGCCACATTGGCCTTGTGAACGATCGAACGGTAATCGATCTGCGGCAGACGTCCCTCGATAAAGTCGGCGAGCTGGCGTGCCTTCTCAGGATTGGCGGCAGCCCAGGCCTTCTCTTCCTCGCGGCGGCGGGTCACGATCTCACGCAGCTCGTTGCGACGAGCCTCGTAAAGAGCCTTCACCTCCTCGCGTATCACCCACGGATTCTTCGGATCGCCGCCAAGATTCTCTATAGTCTTGTCGACGTCGGCACCGCTCTTGCTGAGGGGCTGTCCGTGGGTCGAGCACTGACCTTCGAAGTTGGAGCCGTCGGCTGTCACGCAACCGCGTCCCATCACGGTATGGCCGATAATGAGAGTCGGTTTCTGACGCTCTGCGTGAGCCTGGCGCAATGCTTCGGCAAGCGCCTCGGGATCAGTGCCGTCACACTCTATCACATTCCAGTGCCATGCGCGGTACTTTGCTGCGTAATCCTCGTTGTCCACAGCGTCAACATCGGTCGAGAGCTGCACCTTGTTGCTGTCATAGAACATTATAAGGTTGCTCAGGCCGAGATAACCGGCTATGCGGCCGGCGCCCTGGGAGATCTCCTCCTGAATACCGCCGTCGGATATGAATGCGTATGTCTTGTGCTGAATCCAGTCGCCGAAGCGGGTAGCGAGAAAACGCTCTGCGATAGCCGCGCCGACAGCCATGGTGTGACCCTGGCCGAGAGGACCTGAAGTATTCTCCACGCCCCTCTGGGGATTAAGCTCGGGATGACCCGGAGTCACGCTGCCCCACTGGCGGAACTGCTGCAGCTCCTCCATCGTGTAATTGCCGGTCAGAGCCAGCACGCCGTAAAGCATAGGCGACTGGTGGCCCGGATCGAGAAAGAACCGGTCACGGGCTATCCATGTGGGATCATCGGGATCAGTCACCAGAAACTGTGAGTAGAGCACATTGACGTAGTCGGCTCCACCCATCGATCCGCCGGGATGTCCCGATTTGGCCTTTTCGACCATCGCTGCGGCGAGCACCCTTATATTGTTGGCGGCCGCGTCCATTGTCTTTCTGTCCATATCTTTAGATATCGGTATGTTCTGTTTCGAGCCACAAAGTTACTCAAATGCCCTCACAATTGCAAATTATTGTCAAAAACTCACTTCATAATACACACCCGACAAAACCATGCCGCACGATAATCCTCCGTCCGACAACTCCCCACGCGCCAATCGCCATACCCCATAAACACAGCGATCCCGGATGACGCGATGCCGCATCATCCGGGATCCATATCGTGACGGCTGAATCATGTCAGCCAGCCATATTTCAGTCTGCTACGGGAATGTCGGTGTTGACGTTCTTCGAACCGATGAGAGCATAGTACAGGATGTAGAC
>JAIDKJ010000181.1 GCA_029051835.1 Paramuribaculum sp.
AAGGGCAGGCGGAGGAAGTGGATGTTCTGCGGCTTGACTCCGATATAGTTGCAGGCAATGGTGGCCTCGGCCTGACGTATCATGGTCTTGATCTCGCGGATGTCGGCGGTGTCCATGTCGCCGGGCTGCTTGTTGCCTACGGTCTTGTGGACTTCTTCCGACAGGCGTGAATATCCGCCCTTGTCAAATCCGAACATGGGCGCGATCTTGTCCATCATCAGGAAGTAGCGCATCATGTCTTCGTCGCCTACGGCTATGTTGCCGGAGGTTTCGTATGCCACGTGTACGTCGTGCTTCTGGTCGACGAGCCTCTTAAGAGTGCCTCCCATCGATATGACGTCGTCGTCGGGGTGGGGGCTGAACACGATCACGCGCTTGGGGTAGGGGTTGGCGCGCTCGGGGCGATAGGTGTCGTCGGCGTTGGGCTTGCCTCCGGGCCATCCGGTGATGGTGTGCTGGAGGTCGTTGAATATCTTGATGTTGACGTTGTATGCCGAGCCGTAGAGGGCGAGCAGTTCGCCGAGTCCCCAGTCGTTGTAGTCCTTGTCGGTGAGTTTGAGTATCGGTTTGCCGGTCATGTGGCAGAGCCATACTATGGCGCGGCGGATCAGTTTGTCGGTCCACTCGCACGATGTCACTTTCCAAGGCTGCGATATGCGTGTCAGATCCTCTGCCGCAGGAAGATCCACCACCACTTTGGCGTGGGGATGTCCCTGCAGGAACGATGCGGGAATGTTGGCGTTGGCCGGTATCTCGACGGTTTTCTTCACTATCGCCGCGCGGTTTTCTCCCCATGCCATGGTGATGACACGGTCGGCCGACAGAAGGTTGGCGATGCCGAGGGTGATGGCTGTGGTGGGTACATCCTCGCAGTTGTAGTCGCTCTGCACGTTGTGGCGCGTTTCGTTGCCGAGAAGCACGAGGCGGCACAGGCTGGTGTCGGGCGTGCCGGGTTCGTTGAACGCGAGTGATCCCTGCGCTCCGATCTCGCATACCGCCAGATCTATTCCGCCCTCGTCCTCGATGGCTTTCTCATAGGCTTTGCAGCGCTGGAACATATCCTCTTTGGTGACGTCGGGGTCGAATGTGTGTATGTTCTCGGGGCGTATGTCGATATGGTCGAGCAGCACTTCTTTCATCTTGCGGAGGGTGCTCGGGCCGTTGGGGATCAGCGGGAAGAATTCGCTGAGGCTGTAGAACACCACCTTGTCGAACGACACTTCGCCGGCTTTATGGAGCCTGATGAGCGCCGCGTAGGCGCTGTGGGTGCTTACGCCTGAGCCGAATGTGACCACGCACTTGCCCTTGCTCTCGACGTTGCGGTTGATGACTTTTATTATCTGACGTGCTATGTATTCGCTGCCGTCCGACGCGGTTTCGAAGATGCGGGTGTAGATCTTTTCGTCCCTTGTCAGCGCAGCCAGCTCTATTTCGCCCTGAGGGTCGTAATAGCGCCTGGGGATGCGTTCGAGCTTGATCTGCGAACTGAGATTATTTTTCATGTAGTTTTTAAGTGGGTTGAGGATTATGATTTATATTGCAAATCTACGCATTTTTCCGCCATTTCGCGAGAAATTACGATTTTTTTTGAACCGAAATAAAATATCATGGCCCGACGGTTGAATTTCCCGCCGATTTTGTGTAAGTTTGCTCTCTCAAAACGACAGAAATCCAAATAACCTTAAAACAATCATAGATGAGACTGATTATTGAACCCGATTACGCCGACGTATCGGCCTGGGCGGCCAATTACGTGGCGGCGCGCATCAATGAAGCGAAGCCTACCGCCGAACATCCTTTCGTGCTCGGATGCCCGACCGGCAGCTCGCCTCTGGGCATGTACCGCAATCTGATAAAGCTTTATCAGGAAGGCAAGGTTTCGTTCAAGAACGTCGTGACGTTCAATATGGATG
>JAIDKJ010000182.1 GCA_029051835.1 Paramuribaculum sp.
CGCTTGAAGTCGGCCGGATCCTCGAAGCCGGTGCCCCATTCACGGCGTGTGAACGAGTTGGGTCCGAAGTGGATGAAGGCTATGTAGCCGCGTTCGAGGGCGGCGAGCTGATTGGGTGTCGGCACCACATGCACCGCCTTCTCCGTCACCTGTTCGCGCGTGTCGGTGGGCTCTATGCGTATGGTGTTGGCGTTGCTGATCTGCGCTCCGGCCGGAATGGCTATCGCCGCTCCGGCTGCAAGCATCATAGTGGTCAGTAGTTTCATAGTAGCGTATCTAATGGATGAATGATTGGTCGGATGGTCAGAGCTTTCTGATGGATCTGATCTTTTCGGTCAGCACGTCGGCCTGACGCTGTGCTCCGAGGTCGGAGGGGTGCACATAGTCCACCCATGCGTCGGCGGGGTAGGCGAGATCGTCGTGGCTCACGTAGTGGAGATCCTTCACTCCTTCGGCCTTAAGCTGCTCGTAGGCCTGGCGCTGTCCGCGGTTGAGGCGTGTGTAGCAGTCGAGCTGTGCGGCGTTGGTCGGCGCATTGCTGTAGCCGGCGTGTTCCACGAGTATGATCGGCGCGTTGCTGCTCTTGCGGAGCTGTGCCACGGCGGCGAGCACCAGATCGCGGGCTTCGTCGGCGCTCTTCGGCGTCAGGTTGGGCAGGCAGTCGAGCACGTAGATCTCTGCATCGATCTCGGCTATCAGCGAGAGCACTTCAGGCTCGAGGCGTCCGTTGCCCGAAAATCCGAGGTTCACCACCGGATAGTCCGAGAGGTTGCGGCGCACGATGTTGATCCATGCCATGCCGGGGCGCGACGAGCAGGCGCCCTGAGCTATCGAGGTGCCGTAGACCACTATGGGTTTCTCCGTGCGCTTGGGCAGGAAGCTGAACTGCGCGCCTTCGGCCACGCCTATCTCAAGGGAGTCGATGCTGTTGTAGAGCGGCAGGTTGAGATGATATTCGCGTGTGGCGCCGCTGAGGTCGGCGGGGGCAAGGTCGGCGTAGCTGTATCGTGCGCGGCCGGAGCCGAACGAGTAGCCGCCGAAGCAGAAGTCCTGCCGGCCATCGGGTTCCACGCGATATAGATCGACGCCCGACACTCCCGTGGCAGGCATGTGGGGCATGGCCTGCGATCCGCTGATCTTGTAGCGGACCGTGATCGTCGGCGAATTGGTGGTGAAGTAGAGCGCGAGTCCGGCCGAGTTGCGGCTGAGGTCCCACAGCGGCTTGCGCACCTGTGCCTCGGCGCGGTCGGGCATGCGCACGTAGCTCTGTCCTATCTCTGAGGTCCAGGCCTGGTTCTGTACTGTCGGGAATCCGGCCTTCATCGGGTCGTTCCATGTTGTTGTCTGTGCCGATGCGGCCGGTATGGCGGCGAGCATCATAGCCGTGATGGCGAGTGATTTGATTGTTTTCATCGCGTGATTGGTATTATCGCGTTGCTGGTATGATTGTCTTGTTGCTGTGACTGTCGTGTAGTCGGGAATACTGCGTAGTTATGATTACCGTAGTTGTTGCATGATAGCCGTCTTATAGCTTTCATTGCCGCATGAAGTCAGTGTATGGTTTTATCATTATGTGGCATGATTGCCCCATGATTTGTTGATTCAGGTAAGAAAAACTGTAGAGTGGCCTTGCCGCAGCCGACCTCACCTACAAATTTACACAATAATAGCGAATTCTCCACCC
>JAIDKJ010000183.1 GCA_029051835.1 Paramuribaculum sp.
TGGATGGGAACACAGCCCACCCTCCACGAAAAGGCCCATCTCGTGGGAGTCGACAATGTCCGTCCGTCGGCCGACCTCAAAAGCTGGCTCGACCGTTGTGTTCAGGTGAAGTATCTCCCTGTCTACCGTGCGGAGCATCGGCTCAAGCTGTGGCGTCTGCTCGGCATCATGCCCGGAGAGGAGAAGCCCTCGGCCGACTTCATCCGTGCGGTGGTCGACATGCGCAATCATAAGCAGCCCGAAGAGATCGCCGAGATTGAGAAGGCATGCGATGTCACGTCCGACATGCATATAGCAGCCACCAAGGCCATACGCCCCGGAATGTACGAATACGAGGTGGCAGCAATAATAGAGCAGGTGGCAGCATCAGCCAATTGCAGCCTCTCGTTTCCCACTATATGCACCATCAACGGACAGACACTCCACAACCATTACCACGGCAATCGCATCAGCGAGGGAGATATGGTGCTTATCGATGCAGGCGCCGAGCGTCAGTCGGGCTATGCGGGCGACATGTCGTCGACCGTTTGCGCCGGAAAGTCGTTCACACCCCGTCAGAAGGCCGTCTATGATATTCAGGTGGCATCACATCTGGCCGCAGTGGAGATGCTTCGTCCCGGAGTGCCTTTCGTCAAGGTCTACGAGCGTGCTTCTGAAGTGATATGCGCCGGTATGCGCGATCTCGGCATACTCACCGGAGATCCCGCCGAAGCTGTAGCAGCAGGAGCACACGCCATGTTCTTCCAGTGCGGACTCGGCCACATGATGGGCCTCGACGTCCACGATATGGAAAATCTCGGCGAGGAATTTGTAGGCTATGGAGGCCAGCCCAAGAGCACTCAGTTCGGACGCAAGTCGCTCCGTCTGGGCCGCGAGCTTGAGGAAGGATTCGTGCTCACCATAGAGCCGGGAGTCTACTTTATTCCCGAACTGATCGATCTGTGGAAGGGCGAGGGTCGCTTCAAGGAGTTCATCAATTATGCCGAGCTGGAGAAATGGCGCGGTTTCGGAGGTATCCGCAACGAGGAGGATTATCTCATCACCGCCACAGGATCGCGTCGCCTCGGCAAGAAGATACCTCTGACCACCGAAGAGGTGGAAGCGCTCCGCTGAGCCGCTGATGCAGTCTGGTGGCATAACTGTTTTTTTGAAAGTTTGCTTACTTGAAATGAAAGCATCATCACGAGCCATAGTATTGGCCGCCGTCACGGTTTTGAGCTGGTCGACGGTGGCCACTGCTTTCAAGATAGCTCTCGCATCGATGGGAGTGGCGCCGATGATATTCGTGTCGGTTTTTGCCGCGTTTGTGGTCCATGCCCTGTGGATGACGCTCAGCCGTTCCTGGGGCGAATTGCGCCGCCTGTCGCCCAGGTTGTGGGCAAGGTTCGCACTGCTCGGCCTGATAGCCCCCGTAAGCTATTATTTCGTGCTTTTTGAGGCCTACGACCATCTTCCTGCACAGATAGCCCAGCCGATCAATTACACGTGGCCTATCATCCTCTCTGTGCTTATAGCGGTGATCGACCGCCGTCCTGTGCCGGCCGCCGGATATATCGGCATGGCTGTGTCGCTCGCCGGAGTGGCGTTGATCTCTCTCGGCGGGGGTGTGGATGGTTCGGTATCCCTCACCGGGATATCTCTGGCATTCGCATCAGCTCTGCTGTGGGCGCTCTACTGGATTGTCAACGACAGCCTCAAGTCGGCCGTCAGCGAAACGACGTCGCTCTTCCTGACATTCTTTTTCGGAACGCTCTATCTCGCGCTGTGGTCACTGTTCCGTCCGTTAGGCCCTGTAGATTTCAATGGACTGATGGCCGGATGCTACATAGGCATATTCGAGATGGGATTGCCGTTCATATGTTTCGGCATAGCCCTGCGCACCACCGACAATCCCGCGCTTGTCAATCAGCTCTGCTATCTCGCGCCGTTCCTCTCGCTCCTCTTTGTGGCCATCTTTGTCGGCGAAACGATCATGCCCTCCACCTATGTCGGACTGACTCTGATAGTCGGCGGAATCATCTGCAACCGCTATTTCACCGCGCGCAGCAGACGGGTGGGCAACACGTCGGCGTCATCCTGACGGTTCTCTCCGGAGCGGTATAAAATAAACCGACAGCGTGGCTGCGGCATTGCCGGACTACGCTGTCGGTTCTTTTTGTCTTGTGCTGTAAGATACCTGTCTTATTCGGAGTCGTTGGCTGTCGACACCGGAGCGGCCTCATTGTCGTTGAAGGTCATTACCTGGCCTTCGCCTGTGTAGAGTTTCACAGGCTCTTCGAGTTCAAGCGCGAGAACGGTGATTTCGGGATCAAGCACTTCGTCGGGAACGTTGATGTAATAAACGCCCGGCACCTGGCTCCAAGAGATGTCATTGTACTGGTTCCACGACAGCTCCTTGTCCGTACCTACCACTCTCACCTTCTTCACGCGGCTCTTCAGACCCTTCACTTCCACCGATTCGTTGGGGCGGTAGGGCAGATAGAGATACAGTATGTCGCCTGCATGGTTGAGCGACGTGTAGGCCTGTACATGTCCGGCCGGAATGCCGGCGCGGGTGTCGTAGATGGCCTCCGCATGCTTCTTTGTCCAGCGGCCGAGATCTTTCAGCACCTTCACATCCTCTTCGGGGATAGTGCCGTCGGCCTTCGGACCGATGTCGAGGAGCAGATTGCCTCCGAGGCTTATGCAGTCCACAAGCATTTTCAGTATGGTGGAGCTGCTCTTGTAGTTGTGGTCCTCCGTGCGGTAGCCCCACGAGTCATTGATGGTCATGCAGGTTTCCCACCATTTCGATTCCGGACGTCCCACCGGCACTCCGAGTTCGGGTGTCATGTAGTCGCCATAGCCCTGGATGCGCGAATTTACTATCACGTCGGGATTGTAGGAGTGGAGCTTGGCCACCACCTGCGGCGACTTCCACTCTTCGGCCGAATGCTCCCAGTCGCCGTCAAACCACCACAGATCCGGATTCCACGTCGTGGCGAGTTCCTTCATCTGCGCGTCGTTGAAGTCGAGGAAACGCTGCCAGCGCTTGGGATCATCCTTGATCTCATATTTCTTGGGACCGGCGCGGTATATGTCGGTATAGTCCTTGTGGGGCCAGTCTATCAGCGAATAGTAGAAACCGAGTTTGAGGCCCTGCTTGCGCACAGCGTCGGCAAACGGGCCGAGCACGTCGCGCTTTGCCGGAGCCGACTTCACTGCGCTGACTTTGCCGGCTTTCGTGTCCCACAGTGCGAAGCCGTCGTGATGCTTCGTCGTGATGACGGTGTAGCGGGCGCCGCTCTCCTTTATCAGCTCTGCCCAGTATTCGGGGTCATAATTGGCGGCTGTAAACTCATCGGCCTGTTTCATATAGTCCTCGAGGCTCACATGCCCGTTGTGGAACGCCCAGCTCTCGGAGGTGCGTCCGGTCGAGTATGGACCCCAGTGGATGAATATGCCCAGTTTTGCCTTCGAAAACCAGTCCATGCGCTTTGCCTGTTGCTGCGGGGTTTCCCCTTCGACACTCGATGCTGCTACCGTGGCGCCACCCATCGTTGCGAGGACGGCCGCCGTGATAATAGTTTTAAGGTTCACGTGTAATCAGATTTTATGTGGTTATAATAAGTTGCACTATAGCGTGTTTGCAAAGATAAACTTTCTTTGCGTATTATTCCGCATCATCTTTCATAATTTTCCATAAAACGCCCTCTCTCCGCCGATCCTCCGATAACTCTGATAGCTCCGATAATTCCGATTCCCCCGCCATGCGGGTGGATGATCAGTTGAGATCGATCTCGGCTATGGCTATGGTGTCGTCGCCTCCGGCGGCCGAGAGTGCTTCGATGCGCACGTAGCGCGCCTTGACGGGCTTGTCGAGGATGTATGTGCGTGGCGTCGGATCATTGATCAGATTGTCGAACTCAAACGATCCCGCTTCGCGCCATGTGGCGCCGTCGTCGCTGACGCTGATGCGTCCGCG
>JAIDKJ010000184.1 GCA_029051835.1 Paramuribaculum sp.
TACTCGTCACGGGCGCATCGCGGTTTCACTTCGAACTGATATCCGAAATGCTTGAGGCGCGGCAACACGAAACGGTGCTGGAGGTGAATCTCGACGCCCTGGTGTCAAACTTCAACCTCTACCGCTCCATGCTCCGCCCCACCACAGGCATAATCTGCATGGTCAAGGCCTCGGGCTACGGAGCCGGCTCCTACGAGCTTGCCAAGACGCTTCAGGCTCAGGGCGCGGCCTATATGGCCGTGGCGGTACTCGACGAGGGAGTGGAACTGCGCGAGGCGGGCATCACCATGCCGGTGATGGTGATGAATCCCCACGTGGCCAACTACAAGACAATGTTTGCCTACAGGCTCGAACCGGAGGTGTACTCCTTCAGCATACTGCGCGAGATTATACGCGAGGGCGAGAAGTGCGGCATCACCGACTTCCCGGTCCATATCAAGCTCGACACCGGCATGCACAGGCTCGGCTTCATTCCCGAAGAGATCCCCGAACTGATCGACCTTCTGCGGCGCCAGAAAGTGGTGAGGCCACATTCGCTCTTCTCCCATCTGGCCACCGCCGACTGTCCCGAACTCAACTCCTATACGGAGGGACAGCTGAAACTGTTTGACACAATGTGCGCACAGATACAGAGCGCCTTCAGCCACTACATCATGCGCCACATACTCAACTCCGCAGGCATCGCGCGCTATCCGTCGCACCAGTACGACATGGTGCGCCTCGGCATAGGACTTTACGGCATAGGCACCCTGCCGGGTGGCGAACCTGCCGGCCTGCGGACGGTTTCGTCGCTGCGCACCGTCATAATCTCGATACGCGAATGGCCTGCCGGCACACCGATAGGCTACGGATGCCGCGGAGTGTGCACGCGCCGCTCCCGCATCGCCACCATCCCGGTGGGCTATGCCGACGGCATCGACCGCCACCTGGGCAACGGCGGCATGAGAGTGTGGATCAACGGCCACCGCTGCCCGTCGATAGGCAATATATGCATGGATGCATGCATGATCGACGTCACCGACGCCGACTGCCAGGTGGGCGACCGTGTGGAGATATTCGGCGACAACGTGGCGGTGGAGGATCTGTCGGACGCGCTCAACACCATTCCCTACGAGATGCTCACGTCCGTAAGCACCCGAGTGAAGCGCATTTACTACCGCGAATGAGCGTCGGCGTCGCAAACATGGCACACAATACGGCCATTTGTGCCATAGGTTAAGGTTTTGTTAAATGTCGCGTTCTTGGCAGAAAAAATGTTACTTTTGTATCGGTCATTGACAAGACAACAATAAATATGGCAAAATTCATCGGAGCTGTAGAGATCAATATGGAGCGATGCAAGGGATGCGATCTATGTGTGGTAGCATGCCCCTGTTCAGTGCTCAGCCTGCAGCCCAAGGAGGTCAACAACCGAGGCTATCACTACGCCTACGCCGACAAGGCCGAGGCTTGCATCGGCTGCGCGGCCTGCGCCACGGTGTGCCCCGACGGCTGCATCACCGTGTATCGTGTAACGAACCAATCCTGATCATGACAATGGATGAAGAAGTGAGGCTAATGAAGGGCAACGAGGCGATAGCCCATGCTGCCGTCCGCTACGGCGTCGACGGATATTTCGGCTATCCGATCACCCCGCAGAGCGAGGTGCTTGAAACCCTTGAGGCGCTCATGCCCTGGGAAACCACCGGAATGGTGGTGCTTCAGGCCGAGAGCGAAGTGGCCTCTATCAATATGGTATATGGCGGCGCAGCCACAGGCAAGGCCGTCATGACATCATCGTCGAGCCCCGGCATCAGCCTGATGCAGGAGGGGCTGTCGTATATCGCCGCCGGCGAACTCCCGGCTCTGGTGGTCAACGTGATGCGCGGAGGTCCCGGTCTGGGCACCATACATCCCTCGCAGGCCGACTATCATCAGGCCACCCGCGGCGGCGGCCACGGCGACTACCACTTCATAGTGCTGGCGCCCTCTACGGTGCAGGAGATGGCCGACTTCGTAGGACTCGGCTTCGACCTGGCGTTCAAATACCGCACTCCGGCCATGATACTGGCCGACGGCATCGTGGGCCAGATGATGGAGAAGGTGGTGTTGCCGCCGCAGCGTCCACGCCGCACCGACAGAGAGATAGCCGAGCAATGTCCGTGGGCCGTCACCGGCCGCCCGGAGGGAAGAGGCCCCAACGTGATGACGACCCTCGAGCTCGACTCCTACAAGATGGAGGACAACAACCTGCGCTATCAGGCCACCTACGACCTCATACGCCGCAACGAAGTGAGATACGAGGAGTATCTGACCGACGACGCCGACTATATCTTCGTGGCCTTCGGCTCCATGGCCCGCATCTGCACCAAGGCTATCGACGACGCCCGCGCCGAAGGGATACGCGTGGGTCTGATACGCCCCGTCACCCTCTGGCCGTTCCCTGAAAAGCCTCTGGCCGAACTGTCGGAGCGGGTCAAGGGGATGCTTGTGGTGGAACTCAACGCCGGGCAGATGATAGACGATGTCAGACTGGCCACCTCCCGACGCATTCCGGTGGAACACTTCGGACGCCTCGGCGGCATAGTCCCCAGCCCGGCGGAAGTGACCGACGCCTTCAAAAAATTCATCAGCAGGATAAGCAAGTCATGAATACCGACGATATCAAACGGGCTGAAAACGTGGTGTGCTCCAAGCCGCGCCTGCTCAACGACAACAATATGCACTACTGCCCCGGATGCTCCCACGGAGTGGTCCACAAGCTTGTGGCAGAAGTGATAGAGGAGATGGGAGCCGAGCACACGGCCATAGGCATAGCCCCGGTGGGATGTGCCGTATTTGCCTACAACTATATAGACATCGACTGGATAGAGGCCGCCCACGGCCGTGCTCCGGCTGTGGCCACAGCCGCAAAGCGGCTGAATCCCGGCCGGCTCGTATTCACCTATCAGGGCGACGGCGATCTGGCCGCGATAGGCACCGCCGAAACCATCCATGCCGCCAACCGTGGCGAAAACATAGCTATCATATTCATCAACAATGCCATCTACGGCATGACAGGCGGACAGATGGCGCCGACCACGCTCGAGGGCATGAAGACCTCCACCACCCCCTACGGCCGACGCGCCGACCTCAACGGGCATCCGCTCCGGATCACCGAACTGCTGGCGCAACTGCCGGGAACGTGCTACGTCACCCGCCAGTCGGTCCACACACCGGCCACCGTGCGCAAAGCCAAGGCCGCCATACGACGGGCATTCGAAAATTCAATGAACGGGCGCGGCACCTCGGTGGTAGAGATAGTCAGCACCTGCAACAGCGGCTGGAAAATGTCGCCCGACAAGGCCAACCGCTGGATGGTCGACAACATGTTTCCGTTCTATCCGCCCGGCGACCTCAAAACCACTGACCAAGAGAAATGAAAGAAGAGATAATCATAGCAGGATTCGGCGGACAGGGCGTGCTCTCGATGGGCAAGATACTGGCTTACGCCGGACTGATGGATAATCTGGAAGTGACCTGGATGCCCTCATACGGGCCTGAACAGAGAGGAGGCACGGCCAATGTCACCGTGGTGCTCAGCGACTCCCCCATCAGTTCGCCGGTGCTCGACAGCTACGACACGGCGGTGATACTCAACCAGCAGAGCCTCGACAAGTTCGAGAGCAAGGTGAAGCCCGGCGGCACGCTGATCTACGACCCCTACGGCATACACCGCGCTCCGGAGCGCACCGACATAACAGTGGTGAGAGTGGAGGCGATGGAGGCCACATTCGACATGAAGAGCGCCAAGACCTACAATATGGTGGTGCTTGGAGCGTTGCTCGCCGTAAGGCAGCTCGTCCCGCTCGAAAGCGTCATGTCGGGACTCAAGAAGGTATTGCCGGAGCGTCATCACCACCTGCTGCCCGACAACCGCGAGGCGATAGTTCGCGGCATGGAGCTGACAGGCCGTCGATAGCCTCAAGCAGACGGTTGTTGGCCTGACGCCTTGCCGGATCGGCCACCCATCCCCATTTATTGAAATATCTGACCATATTGACGACATGGATCGCGAGCATCCGCAGCGACCGTGCCGACGCTGCCGCATGGTCATGAATCACCGTCACCGCCGGACAATACAGCGTCGGGCGGAGCGCATGGATGCGCCGTGTCAGATCGATATCTTCGGGATACATGAAGAAACGCTCGTCGAACAGCCCTGCCTCGCGAAGGGCATCGCAGGCCACGAGCATAAAGCTGCCCTGCAGATATGGCACGTCGAGATCCGACGCGTGATCCCAATGAGCCAGGAGATAGCGCTGCCTGCGGCGGCGCCACAGAAACGAAGGCACAAAACGACGCAATATCAGGTCGGCGGGCGCAGGGAGCATCCGGCAGGTGTGCTGAAGCCGTCCGTCGGGATAGAGTATACGTGGCGCAGCCATTCCGCATCGGGGAGTGCGACGCATCGCCTCAAGCAGCCCGGCTATGACTCCCGGATCCCACCGGACATCGGGGTTGAGCAGCAGATGATGAGTGGAACCCGACGCCAACGCCCGGCGAAGAGCCACATTGTGGGCGGCGCCATAGCCACGGTTGGGCACCCTGAGATAGCACACGCCGGCACACGCCTCGACTGCGGCACGAAGCCTGTCGTCGGGCGAATTGTCGATGACGCACACGGAGGTCACGCCGTCGGCCTGCAACGACGCAAGCACAGCCTGCAACTGTCGCACCGGAGTGCGGTGCACAACCACCGAAGCAGTAAGCCTAAGTTCGTGTGGATCTGTCATATCCTGCCAATGATAATCAGCATCGGTCATCGTTAACAACAGCACTCGCGACCGGAATTCGGATCGGCACAAAAAAATCTCCGGACAGAGGCTTTGACACCTTGCTGTCCGGAGTTATCTTTCCGTTTTGATCGTGTCGCGACGGCTTTTTAGCCCGGAATGATAGCCTCGTTGGGGCAAACCTCAGCGCATGAGCCGCACTCGATGCAGGTGTCGGGATCGATGTGGTAGATATCGCCCTCGGAGATAGCCTCCACGGGGCAGACGGGCAGGCAGGTGCCGCATGCCACGCATTTGTCGGTAATTACGTAAGCCATAGTTGTAATTGGTTAATAGGTTAATTATGGTTTCTTATAGATGATTCTCGACTGCAAAAGTAGGCCTTTTCGTGAAATCTGCAAAGATTTTCGCAAAAAAATCCGCATAGGGACTATACAGCCCCCCTCAGCAGGAACTTGACGCCCGATTCACTCTGCCGGACTCCACTATGGATTCACGTCAGAGCAGACTACCAGCGCCAGTCCCCGCATCCACTAAACCGTAATCGCAAACCGACACTATGCCTTGCAACATATTTCATTGTCTATCTCATGATCTGTTTGTAACTTTGTGTCTATAGCAATCGAACCGAGCCTCAGCCGCGAAGCATACCTATTCCCGAAAAATCGCGACCGATCCTATCGATATTTTCAAAGAAATAGCTCTACCTTTGCGGCATAATAAAAACCACAACATGACCAACATTTCAATTTACGACCAAGTAGTCAACTTCAACGAAAACGAAGAGTCTGAAGTAGTATTAACCATACCCTACCTTCAAGAGGAATTCAGAAACTGGCTGATTACCACACGTGACATCAAAGAGAAATCGGCCGATGACTATCTGCGGGCCTACGAGTCGGCCTACGAGCCACTATATGATATCGTCGGACTCGACCTTTACAGTCTGCTACGTTCATTCCTGAAGGAAATCCCCCAGAATACAGGAAACGACGCGAGCAAGGAATTTGCGCCGGATCTAGTCAGAATCTACCTCGAAACACTGCAAGAGGAATTGGCCAAAAATGAGGACACCTACACTCAAGCCGAACTCCGAGCTCTAATGAAATATCACGATTTTATCGTAGAAATATCGGGAAGCAGAGCTGATAAAGTATCCACAAAGCCCCTCCCCGACGAAGAAGAGTTCATCGCATGGCTTGAGGCTGAATACAAGATGGATCACACAAATGCAAAACGTATCGTATCCTCAATAAAAAATATGGATCTGATACTTCCCTCACTGGTCAGGGATCCGATGTCGTTTGTCGACGTGCTCCGCGCCATTCCCGACAAAGACAAACGCGAGCGCTATCTTGCGATTGTGAAACAAAAGAAAAGCCAAATATCGGCCAAAGCGGCATGCTCAAACAAAACCATACAGAACGGCATGGGCAACATCAAGTATTACCTTCATTTCCTGAACAGCAAACTATAATCTTTCATACGTAAGTAACTCTTAAAAATTAGTTTTTATCATTATACTTACCAGTAACTCATGCATACTGCGGTGCTTTTTGATTTTG
>JAIDKJ010000185.1 GCA_029051835.1 Paramuribaculum sp.
CCTTCAGATCCGTTAGCTTCAGCTGATCCTTCATCTCAATGAAATTCACCTGACCGCCCGAAGCTAGCATCTCGTCGCGGAACGTACGGCAGTCAAGCGACAGCATCTGTCCGCCGATATTGAGCAGATACACCGTCGGACGATACCCCTGCCCCATCATTATGGTTGCTATGGCAAGTGCGTCGGCGCCGTTATTGCCGGGCCCGGCAAAAAATACGAACTGTCGCGTCGGACGCCATCGCGCCATGATCTCGTCGGCCATGCCGCGGGCAGCACGCTTTATCAGTTCGCGCGATGGGATGCCGTCCACCTCCATAGTGCGCCGGTCGATCGCTCTTACATCTTCAGTGGTGAATATTTTCATTGAAAAAAATACTGTTCGGTTGAGTCCTGTTGTCGTATAAACGCTTTCTACCGCAAAATTACTATATTTACCCGTTGTTCTCACCAAATTAACGAATATTTTATACGACAGGCCGCCACACCGGGCGCACACGACCGCAATAGCGCAGTTTTTTTACAGATACTTAACAGATCACACTGGCATCGGGAAATGGTATTTTTATTAATTTTGCACCCATAAGCAAAACTACAACGACCTCTAAAATGTCAGAAAACAAAACCGTAAGCTACAACGGCTTGACCTTTAAGCCATTCATAGAAGCCTCGGCGATCGCACAGCGTGTAGAGGAAATCGCAGCCACCATATCATCGGACTACGACGGACGCCGGCCCCTGATCATCTGCGTGCTCAACGGAGCGGCCGTATTTGCCGTAGACATGTTCCGCGGACTTTCGATCGACGCCGAAATCACATTCATACGACTGAAAAGTTACGAAGGCACATCATCCACCGGAGTGTCAAGCAAGTTGTCGGACTGAGCGAGGATATCGCCGGACGCGACGTCATCGTTGTGGAGGACATCATAGATACCGGCACCACCATCAGCCGCCTTGTCGACGACCTCAAAGCCATGAATCCCGCATCGGTCAGAGTGGCCACGCTCCTCTACAAGCCCGAGGCTTGCCGCCACGACATCAATCCCGAATATGTAGGATTCACCATCCCCAACAAATTCATCATCGGATACGGACTCGACATCGACGGACTCGCACGCAACCTCCCCGACATCTGGGTGGTGGATCCGAAGAGCTGTCCCGACGCATGAATCCACGGCCGTTAAAGCATCTACGGTCAAATCATATCACCGACACAACAATTTAATAAACCATACACCATAAAATGTTCAACATCGTTGTATTC
>JAIDKJ010000186.1 GCA_029051835.1 Paramuribaculum sp.
CGAGATCTCCACGCGTAAGATCGTCGGCAGCGTCAGTTGTGTATATGAGATAGGTGCTTGATACTCTGCAGCAGATCGAGAGCCATCTGATGATGCATCATTACGATGGTCTGATGAAGGAAGGCAAAATCAAGGGCCGTACGACCGGCAGTGCCTATTGATAAAGGTTTATTGAACTGAACTGAGAAACTACACTGTAGAATCCATACACTCTGAAATGATTTATCTCAAGACACCCGAGGAACTCCAGAAGATGCGTGAGGCGTGTGCGCTCGCGAGCGAAACTCTGGGCTATATAGCCACGATGATCGCTCCGGGGGTGACGACCAATCATATCGAGATGAAGGTGCGCGAGTTTATCGCTGACCACGGGGCCAGGGCTGCTTGCCTTGGCTACGGCGGATTTCCGGCCGCCGTGTGCTATGAGGTGAATGAGACGGTGGTGCATGGTTTTCCGTCGAACTATTCGCTTCGCGAGGGTGATATCATCGGTACTGATCTGGTGGTGGAGCTTGACGGTTTCAACGGCGACATGTGCTATACGTTCGCTGTTGGCGAAGTGGCCTCTGATGTGATGGGTCTTTGCCGCACGACCAAGGAGAGCCTTTACAAGGGTATCGAGGCGTGCCGTGAGGGCAATCGTATCGGGGATATCTCCAATGCTGTGCAGACCTACTGCGAGAGCCGGGGTTACTCGGTGGTGAGGGAGATGTGTGGCCATGGCATAGGCCGTTCGATGCACGAGGAGCCGGAGATATGCAATTACGGCAAGCGCGGTCATGGTCCGATGATACGTTCGGGCATGTGTCTGTGCATAGAGCCGATGATCAATCTCGGCGCGAGGCATATCGTGATAGAGCGCGACGGCTGGACATGCCGCACGCGCGACCGCAAGCCTTCGGCTCACTACGAGCATACGGTGGCGGTGGTCGATGGCGAGACCGAGGTGCTTACTTCGTTTGAGCCGGTGAAAAAGGTGCTCGGCGACAGGTTCATATAAAATCACAATACAATATGGCAAAACAAGCTGCAATAGAACAGGACGGCGTGATCGTGGAGGCGCTGAGCAATGCGATGTTTCGCGTGGAGCTCGAGAACGGCCATGAGATCACGGCTCATATCTCCGGCAAGATGAGGATGCACTACATCAAGATTCTTCCGGGCGACAAGGTGCGTGTGGAGATGTCGCCGTATGATCTCTCCAAGGGTCGCATCGCCTTCAGATACAAATGATATTAAAAAACAAGCAAACAGCATAATAGAGATGAAAGTAAGAGCCTCAGTCAAGAAGCGCACCCCGGACAGCAAGATCGTCCGTCGCAAGGGTCGCCTTTATGTGATCAACAAGAAAAATCCCAAATACAAACAGCGTCAGGGATAATTTTATTACTTTTGCAAAAAATTTCAGTCAACATATATGGCAGTACGCATAGTGGGAGTTGACCTCCCCCAGAACAAAAGAGGTGAGATAGCGCTGACCTACATCTTCGGCATCGGCCGCAGCGCGGCCAAGTCGATTCTTGCCAAGGCAGGCGTGAATCCTGACATCAAGGTTCAGGACTGGACCGACGAACAGGCAGCAAAGGTGCGCGAAGTGATCGGCGCCGAACACAAAGTAGAGGGTGATCTCCGCAGCGAGATCCAGCTCAACATCAAGCGTCTGATGGACATAGGCTGCTACCGCGGCATCCGTCACCGCAATGGCCTGCCCGTGCGCGGTCAGAGCACCAAGAACAATGCCCGTACCCGTAAGGGCAAGAAGAAGACCGTGGCAAACAAGAAGAAAGCAACGAAATAAGAGTTAAAGCAATATGGCAAAGAAGACAGTAGCAGCGAAGAAAAGAAACGTCAAGGTCGACGCCGCAGGGCAGCTTCACGTTCATTCGTCGTTCAACAACATCATCGTGTGTCTGGCCAACTCGGAAGGTCAGGTGATCTCATGGTCGAGCGCCGGCAAGATGGGCTTCAGAGGCTCGAAGAAGAACACTCCGTATGCCGCACAGATGGCTGCGCAGGATTGCGCCAAGACAGCTTACGATCTGGGTCTGCGCAAGGTGAAGGCTTATGTGAAGGGTCCGGGCAACGGTCGCGAGAGCGCTATCCGCACAGTGCATGGAGCAGGTATCGAGGTTACCGACATTATCGACGTAACTCCGCTGCCCCACAACGGATGCCGTCCGCCGAAGCGCCGTCGCGTCTGAGCCACGCCGGAGCATCAACAGTTCAATCCAAGGCTCTTATATTCTCAACTCACTAACCAACAATCAAGGGAACGCGCAGGAAGCCCGAACGTGAATAGACCATACAACGAATCACCTCTCTATGGTCGCGGCTGCACAGACTGACATGTCCGGCGCTGACCCCGCAAACCAACTTTATTATAACAATACAAAAAAATGGCAAGATATACCGGCCCCAAGACAAGAATCGCCCGTAAGTTCGGCGAGCCCATCTTCGGTGAAGACAAGGTGCTCGCTAAGAAAAACTACGCTCCGGGCCAGCATGGCCAGAACCGTCGCCGCAAGACTTCGGAGTATGGCACACAGCTGCGTGAGAAGCAGAAGGCTAAATATACCTACGGAGTGCTTGAGAAGTATTTCCGCAACCTGTTTGACAAGGCTGCGCGCACCAAGGGTATTACCGGCGAGGTGCTTCTCCAGCTTCTTGAAAGCCGTCTGGACAATGTGGTGTACCGTCTGGGCATCGCTCCGACCCGCGCCGCTGCCCGTCAGCTGGTGCTCCACCGCCATATAACCGTCAACGGTCAGGTGGTGAACATCGCTTCGTATCATGTGAAGCCGGGTGATGTTGTGGGTGTGCGTGAGCGTTCGAAGTCGCTTGAAGTGATCGCCGACGCTCTGGCAGGTTTCAACCACAGCAAGTATCCCTGGATCGAGTGGGACGAAAGCTCCAAGTCGGGCAAGCTTCTTCATGTGCCCGCCCGCGAGGATATCCCCGAGAACATCAAGGAGCAGCTTATCGTCGAGCTCTATTCTAAATAATCATAAATGAGGTCCACATGGCTATATTAGCTTTTCAAAAACCTGACAAGGTACTGATGCTCGAAGCCGACAACCGGTTTGGCAAGTTCGAATTCAAGCCATTGGAACCGGGTTACGGCATAACCATCGGCAACGCTCTGCGGCGCATTCTGCTTTCGTCGCTTGAGGGCTTCGCGATCTCGTCGATACGTATCGACGGCGTGAAGCATGAGTTTGACACCGTCCCCGGGGTGAAGGAAGATGTGACCAACATCATCCTCAACCTCAAGAAGGTAGATCTCAAGCAGAAGGTTGACGACACAGACTTCGAGAAGGTGACCGTAAAGGTGTCAGGCACTGACGTGTTCAAGGCCGGCGACATCAACAAGGTGCTCAGCGGCTTTGAGGTGCTCAATCCGGAGCAGGTCATCTGCCATCTCGATCCGGAGGCTTCGTTTGCCATCGATCTGACCATCAACAAGGGTCGCGGATGGGTGCCTGCCGACGAAAACGAGGTGCCTGCCGAC
>JAIDKJ010000187.1 GCA_029051835.1 Paramuribaculum sp.
ATTGAATACAGGGCCTTCTGTGCATACGCATACATTGCCTTTGACTGTGTTTTCCACACAGCAGAGGCATGCGCCGAGTCCGCAGGCCATCATGTTTTCGAGTGAAACTTCGCAATTAACGTTGTTTTGCCGGGCTATGGCCGCCACTGCCTTCATCATGGGAGCCGGACCGCAGCAATAGATACAGTCTATGTCCCGGCTGTTTATAGCGGGATGCTGGGTGACGAGTCCGTGTACTCCGGCCGATCCGTCGTCGGTGGCTACATGGACGGTGCCGATTCGCTTGAATTCGTCGAGCTCGAGCAGATCGGCACTGCTTCGTGCTCCAAGCAGAAATTCCGGAGAATGTCCGCTGGCAGCGAGTTTCTGGCCGAGATAAAGCAGCGGAGCTACGCCGACACCGCCGCCCACGAGCAGCAGTCGTTTAGGCTTGTCGGCGTCTGTCGGTATAGAGAAACCGTTGCCGAGAGGCAATATGATGTTGAGATGCTCGCCGGCTTTCATGCCGCAGAGTCGTGAGGTGCCCTCTCCGGCATTTCTGACAAGAAGCCATAGGGTGTTGTCGCTGCGGTCAATGAAGTTGACCGATATCGGTCGGCGTAAGAATGTGTTCGGAGCGTCGGGGACTGCCACCTGTACAAACTGTCCGGGCATGGCCGGGGTCACCTCCGTGCCATCCGATGGGGTCAGTTTGAGGAGTGTGTATGTCTCCGACAGACGCTGTGCCGACTTGATTGTAAAATCTGTGATTGTTTTTTTTGCCATCTGTCTGTTGTGGATTTACTGGCGTTAGGCCGATAGTGCAAAATTAAAGAAAAAACATGAAACAATTGTGTTTTTTTGTCGTTGTTTTAATATGGCAATATTACGTCTTTTACATACAGTATTGGTCAGGCTCGCCGTCGCCCTGTGTATATTTGCGGTTTCGTCGCCACTGTCGGCTTCCGACTGGCTTCCTGATTCGCTTGGCCGGGGATTTGAGAAAAATTATGTGGTGCAGCCTGATGATTATGCCGGAAGTGTTAGGTGCACTGTGGTGAGATACAACTCCGCTGGCGATTCTGGACGATCGCGGAAAGGAGTGCTCTATATTCATGGCTTCAACGATTATTTCTTCCAGAAAGAGATGGCACAGAAGTTCGCCTCGCGTGGCTATAGGTTTTATGCTGTGGATCTCCGTCGTTACGGCCGCTCGCTTATGCCCGGCCAGAAACCGTTTCTTGTCAGAAAGATCAGCGAATATTTTGCCGATATAGATTCAGCCATAAGCATCATGACCGATGCCGGTGTCGACAGCATAGCCATTATCGGTCATTCTACGGGTGGGCTGGTGGCATCGTGCTATATGGAACACAAACCTTCAGCGGCAGTGCGTGCATTGATCCTTAACAGTCCCTTTCTGGAATGGAATCTTCCTTTGCCGCTCAGGATGATGGTGCCGGCCATAGCAGGGCTTGGACGGTTTTTTCCGCAACTGGTCATTCCTCAGAGCGGTTCGGTCTATGGCGAAAGTCTTGATGCCGGATGGCATGGAGAGTGGAGTTTCAATCGTGCGTGGAAACTGCATGATTCTTCCGACGTTGATGCCGGATGGATCCGTGCCATAGAGCGGGCGCAGCTTAGCTTGAAGCGGCATCCCTACGCGATAAAAGTGCCTATACTGCTGATGTATTCGGCACGCAGCTACAAGGGCGGCAAGTGGACTCCCGACGCCCAGCGGGCTGATGCCGTGCTTGATGTGGCCGATATACGTCGTATAGGCATGCGTCTGGGGCATGATGTCACTCCGTTGGAGGTCGAAAGCGGTCTGCACGACCTGATATTATCCTCTCCCGATGTGAGATATCCGCTGTATGACAAAATATTTTCGTGGCTTTCGGCAAATTTATGAACATATTTCGATGGAATAGTGTTATATTTGTGCATTGACAAACCAAACCGTAAAACAAACAACAATGAAAATGCCTACATACGTTCAGCCAAAACTACCTTACGCTCCCGACGAACTGGCACCCGCCATTTCGCAGGAAACTGTCGATTTTCATTATGGAAAACATGAAAAGGCTTATATCGACAACCTTAACCGTCTGATAGAGGGTACTGAATATGCCGACATGGAACTCGAAGATATAATCCGTAGTGCCGATGGTGCGCTTTTCAACAATGCTTCCCAGGCGTGGAACCATATCTTCTATTTCTTCAGCTTCTCACCCGATGGCGGAGGTGAACCCGAAGGGGATCTGCGCAAGGCTATCGACAGCCAGTTTGGCTCGTTCGAGAAGTTCAAGGAAGATTTTGTCGGAGCGGGAGTTTCGCTTTTCGGTTCGGGATGGGTATGGCTGTCGAAAGACAACGACGGGAAACTTTTCATAACCCAGTCGTCAAATGCCGGCAATCCTCTGACCGACGGTCTGACTCCGTTGCTCGCGTTCGATGTGTGGGAACACGCATATTATCTCGATTATCAAAACCGGCGTGGCGACGCCCTCAATGCTCTTTGGAGCATTGTCGACTGGGACGTCGTCAGCTCGCGTTACTGACATACAAAACAAGCACAAGACAAAGCATAATGTGATGAATGGAAGGGGAGGTACCTGTGAAGGCGCCTCTCTTTTTTTATGGTCGCCGGCAGGCGTTTTTACGACCGACTGCGCGACGGCAGCCCACTTCAAGCGGTCTGTCCGTCGCGCAGTCAGAGTAATTGTTTTTGTCAGCTAAGAGAATCTCTTGATCGGGTCGTTGGGTGTGGCCGCGGCGCGGCCTTAAGTCATCTGGTGCCTGATGCCTCGTCGGCCACAACCGATCCGTCAAACAGGTTTATCGTGCGTCGCGCATACGATGCGTCGCGCCGGGAGTGCGTCACCATCACTATCGTGGTGCCTTCGCGGTTGAGTGCAGTGAGCAGTTCCATTACCTCACGTCCGTTCGTTGAGTCGAGATTGCCGGTAGGCTCGTCGGCGAGAAGTATCACGGGATTTCCTACGATCGCTCTCGCTATGGCCACGCGCTGCTGCTGTCCGCCCGAAAGCTGCATCGGGTAATGACGCGAGCGGTGCGACAGATTGAGCCGGTCGAGTATTTCCCTGACACGGCGGCGCCGTTCCTTTTTAGGCACTCCGAGATACATTAGCGGAAGTTCGACGTTTTCGGCTACGGTCAGTTCGTCAATAAGATTGAAGCTTTGGAACACGAATCCTATGCGGCCCTTGCGCAGCGATGTGCGCTGGTTCTCTTTGAGCGAGCCCATCTCCTTGCCGTCGAGCAGGTAATTGCCCGATGTCGGATTGTCGAGCAGTCCGATGATGTTCAGGAGGGTTGATTTGCCGCATCCCGAAGGCCCCATTATAGCCACGAAGTCGCCTTTGGCTATATCAAGATTCACATTGTTGAGAGCCTGGGTTTCCACATCCGATGTGCGGAACACTTTGTTGAGTTGTTTGATCTGTATCATGTGTCTGTTGTATTCAGTTATGTTTCGTCCAAAATAAATTTTGAGTCGATTATTCCGACCGCAGAGATTTAGAAGGGTTTTCGTTGGCTGTGCGCAGTGTCATGCCGATTGATGCCAGAGCGATCAATATAAGAGTAACGATCCCCGACAATAGATACATCGCTGTTATCGACGGAGCCTGCACGCTGAACTGTTCAAGCCAGTAGCGGCCGATGATCCATGCGGCCATCGTGCCTAAGATCACAGCCGGTATGGCGACAGCCATCACCGAACGGCATATTACCTCTATGACCTCGACCGTTGAGGCTCCGTTGACTTTGCGTATGGCTATCTCACGGCTGCGACGGTACATCTCGTCGCGCATATAGCCGAAGAGTCCGATCATGCTGATAAAAAGAAGGATGATAGCTCCGGTCATTATCATGGTGCGGAACACTTCCACACTGTGATACGTCTGCCGGTATTGAGCGCCGAGGCTGACGCAGCTGAAATTCGATGCTCCCTCCATGAGTTCTTTCTCATCGGCCATAAGGCTTGCATAGCTTTGGCCGAACGGTTCCTTGAGTTTCAGGAAAAATCTCTGACTCCATCCGTTGTCTTCGGTCATGGCCATGTAAGGTTGTTGTTCCTGATACAAGGTGCCGGTTATGAAGTCTTTTATTATTCCGCACACAGTGACGTTCTGGTCGTAGATCCTGAACTGTCGGCCTACGGCATCACCATCTTTCCATCCCATCAGTCTGGCAAATTCCTGATTGATCACGGCTTCCGAACCGTCGGTGGCCTCCGGATATCTGCCATGCAGGAGTCTGAAGCCCATGAGCTCGGCAAAATCTTTGTTATTCCAATTGTCATAGCGCGAAGAAAACAGTGGGGATCCGTGGTCATCGCGTACAAACTCGCCGCTATATCCATATCCC
>JAIDKJ010000188.1 GCA_029051835.1 Paramuribaculum sp.
CACTACAGTGAGGTCAGCAGCTCGATCGCCAAGAACGTTCTGACCGAGTGCCAGGGCCGTGTGGATTTGCTCAAGTAAAAATCATTCATTCCAAACAACAATATGAGCCAGAAAATCAGAATCAAACTGAAATCTTACGATCACAATCTGGTCGACAAGTCGGCTGAGAAGATTGTGAAGACCGTAAAGGCTACCGGCGCTGTGATCAGCGGTCCGATACCCCTGCCTACCCACAAGCGGATCTTCACTGTCAACCGCTCGACTTTTGTCAACAAGAAGAGCCGCGAGCAGTTCCAGCTCTCTTCGTTCAAGCGCCTCATCGACATCTACAACTCAACAGCCAAGACTGTCGACGCGCTGATGAAGCTTGAGCTTCCGAGCGGTGTAGAGGTTGAGATCAAGGTGTGATAGCCTCGCGAAAGATTCAGAGAATTCAACGAAAAGCAACAATTAAAAACAAAGAGAAATGCCAGGATTATTAGGAAAGAAAATCGGAATGACATCCGTTTTCAGTGCCGACGGCAAGAATGTGCCGTGCACTGTTATCGAAGTAGGTCCTTGCGTAGTGACTCAGGTAAAGACTGCCGAAACTGACGGCTACAGCGCCCTGCAGCTTGGTTTTGTCGAGAAGAAAGACAAGCACACCAACGCTCCCGAGGCCGGCCACTTCAAGAAGGCAGGAGTCAACCCGCAGCGACACTTGGCCGAGTTCAAGGGCTTTGAAGGCGAATACAAGGCCGGTGACACTATCACCGTCGACAGCCTTTTCACTGAGAACGACTTCGTCGACATTCAGGGAACCTCCAAGGGTAAAGGCTACCAGGGCGTAGTGAAGCGTCACGGCTTCGGCGGTGTGGGCCAGAGCACTCACGGCCAGCACAACCGTCTGCGTGCTCCCGGTTCGATCGGTGCCTGCTCGTATCCCGCGAAGGTGTTCAAGGGCATGCGCATGGCCGGCCAGATGGGCAACGAGTGCGTGACCGTGCAGAACCTCCAGGTGCTGCGTGTGATGCCGGAGCACAATCTGCTTCTGATCAAGGGTTCGATACCCGGATGTAAAGGTTCAATCGTAAAAATTGAGAAATAATGGAACTCGCGATATACAATATCAAAGGTGAGGATACCGGCCGCAAGGCTCAGCTCAACGACGCCGTGTTTGCTATCGACGCCAACGAGCACTCGGTATACCTCGACGTGAAGCAGTATCTGGCCAACCAGCGTCAGGGCACACACAAGTCGAAAGAGCGCAGCGAGGTTTCGGGTTCGACCCGTAAGCTTCACAAGCAGAAAGGCGGCGGCGGTGCCCGTATCGGCGACATCAACTCTCCGCTTCTGGTGGGTGGTGGCCGTGTATTCGGTCCGCGTCCCCGCGACTACCGCTTCAAGCTCAACAAGAAGGTGAAGCAGCTCGCTCGCCGCAGCGCCTGGACCTACAAGGTTCAGGACGGTCAGGTGAAAGTGGTTGAAGACTTCACTTTCGAGGCTCCGAAGACTAAAAATTATATAAATTTTGCTAAAAATCTTGAAGCTGAGGGCAAAAAGCTGCTCGTCATTTTAGCGGACAACAATAAAAACGTATATTTGTCGGCTCGAAATGTTCCGGGTGCATGCATCATGCGCGCATCGGATGTCAACACTTATGCGATAATGAAGAGCAATGCCATCGTCCTGACGGAAGGTGGCCTTGAGATCATCAACAATCTCTGACAAAAAAGCAACTTGAAATGGACATAACAATAACCCCCATAGTCACCGAAAAGGCGACCAAGCTGACGGAGAAGCTCAACCGCTATACGTTCCGCGTGTCGCCCCAGGCCAACAAGGCCGAGATCAAGAGCCTTGTGGAGAAGCTTTACGGCGTCAAGGTTGTGAGCGTCAACACGGCAGTGGTGCGCGGCAAGAACAAGAGCCGCTGGACTAAGAGCGGTCTTCTCCGCGGTAAGAGCAACTCTTACAAGAAAGCTTTTATCACCGTAGGCGAAGGCCAGACGATAGACTTTTACAGCAACATATAAATAAGAGATGGCAGTAAGAAAATTCAAGCCCACTACACCGGGGCAAAGACACAAGGTTATTGGCGTATTCAAAGGTACGATCACTGCTACTACGCCAGAGAAATCTCTTACAGTCGGCAAGAAATCCTCGGGCGGCCGCAACGCCGAGGGACACCTCACCAACCGTTACCTGGGTGGGGGTCACAAGAGGAAATACCGCATCATCGACTTCAAGAGAAACAAAGACGGTGTGCCTGCCGTGGTAAAGTCGATAGAGTATGACCCCAACCGGTCGGCGCGTATCGCGCTGCTCTACTATGTCGACGGCGCCAAGGCATACATCATTGCACCCAACGGCCTGGAGGTAGGCACGAAGGTGATGAGCGGAGCTGAAGCAGCTCCCGAGGTAGGCAACTCGCTTCCTCTGAAAAACATCCCCGTCGGCACTCTCATCCACTGCATCGAGCTGCGTCCCGGACAGGGCGCTTTCATGGCTCGTTCGGCCGGCACATTCGCGCAGCTTGTATCGCGCGAGGGCGACTATGCTATAATCAAATTACCTTCGGGTGAAACCCGTAAGGTCCTGGCCACATGCAAGGCTACGGTAGGTGTCGTAGGCAACAGCGAGCACTCGCTGGAGCGTAGCGGCAAGGCCGGACGTTCTCGCTGGCTCGGCCGCCGTCCGCGCAACCGCGGCGTTGTGATGAACCCTGTCGACCACCCGATGGGCGGCGGCGAGGGACGCGCTTCGGGCGGACATCCGCGTTCGCGCAAGGGCCTCTACAGCAAGGGTCTCAAGACACGTGCGCCGAAGAAGAGCTCTTCGAAGTACATTATTGAAAGAAGGAAAAAGTAATCTGATTAAGTAAAGCAATATGAGTCGTTCGTTAAAGAAAGGGCCGTATATCAGCGTGAAGCTGGAGAAGAAGGTGACCGCGATGGAAGAGAGCGGCAAGAAGTCGGTGATCAAGACATGGAGCCGTGCTTCGATGATCGCTCCCGAATTCGTAGGCCACACGTTTGCGGTCCACAACGGCAACAAGTTCATCCCCGTCTACGTGACCGAGAACATGGTAGGCCACAAGCTGGGAGAATTCGCTCCGACACGTAACTTCCGCGGCCACGGCGGCAACAAGAAGTGATAGTCGGGCGCCGACATTAACAAGAAAAAAGAAAGAAAAATACAAATGGGTGTAAGAAAAAGAAATACTGCCGAAAGGATCAAGGCCGAGCGCAAGGATATCGCCTTCGCGAAGCTGACCAATATCCCTTCGTCGCCGCGCAAGATGCGTCTTGTGGCGGATATGGTGCGCGGCGTTGAAGTGTTCCGTGCGCTGGGCATCCTGAAGTTCTCCAACAAGGAGGCCGCTGCCAAGCTCGAGAAGCTGCTGCGGAGCGCTATCGCCAACTGGGAAGCCAAGAATGAGAGAAAGGCCGAGAACGGCGAGCTGTGTGTGAGCACGATCTACGTTAACTGCGCTCCGATGCTGAAGCGTCTGCGTCCGGCTCCCCAGGGCCGCGGTTATCGTATCCGCAAGCGTGCCAACCACGTGACTCTCATAGTAGACACAATCGAAAACGCTAAAAAGAAAGCATAAGGCATGGGACAGAAAGTAAATCCTGTTAGCAACCGTCTGGGTATCGTCCGCGGTTGGGACTCCAACTGGTATGACGTCAAGAAGCTGGCTGACAATATCCTTGAGGATTCGAAGCTGCGCAAATATCTCAACGTCCGCCTTGCCAAGTGCAGTGTGTCGCGTATCGTCATCGAGCGCACTCTCAAGCTTATCACCATCACGGTGTGCACCTCTCGTCCGGGTCTGATCATAGGCAAGGGCGGCCAGGAGGTCGACAAGCTGAAAGAGGAGCTCAAGAAGATCACCGACAAGGATGTACAGATCAACATTTTCGAGGTAAAGCGTCCGGATCTCGACGCTCAGATCGTGGCAAGCACTATCGCTCGCCAGATCGAGGGCAAGATCGCTTACCGCCGTGCTGTGAAGATGGCTATCGCCGCTACGATGCGCAGCGGCGCCGAGGGCATCAAGGTGCAGATCAGCGGCCGTCTGAACGGTGCTGAGATCGCACGTTCGGAGATGTTCAAGGAGGGTCGTACTCCGCTCCACACTCTGCGTGCGGATATCGACTACGCTCTTGTCGAGGCTCACACCAAGGTGGGCGTGATCGGTGTTAAGGTCTGGATCTGCCGTGGCGAGGTCTATGGCAAGAAGGATCTGGCTCCTTCATTCACTTCTCAGAGCAAAGAGAGCCGTCCGGGCCAGGGCGCTCCTCGTCGCGACCGCGGCGGCCGCGGTTTCCGTGGCGGTAAGGGTGGCGCTGGCAACCGTTAAACCAACTCATAGTAAAAGAAGATGTTACAACCCAAGAAAACAAAATTCCGCCGCGCGCAGAAAGGCCGCATGAAGGGCATCGCTCAGCGTGGCAACCAGTTGGCCTTCGGTTCGTTTGGCATTAAGACTCTTGAGTCGAAGTGGATCACGGGCCGTCAGATCGAGGCTGCTCGTGTGGCCGTGACCCGCTACATGCAGCGTCAGGGTCAGATATGGATCCGCATATTCCCCGACAAGCCTATCACCAAGAAGCCTGCCGAGGTGCGAATGGGTAAAGGTAAAGGTTCGCCCGAAGGCTTCGTGGCTCCTGTGACTCCCGGCCGCATGCTCATCGAGGTGGAGGGTGTCAGCTACGACATCGCCAAGGAGGCGCTGCGTCTGGCAGCCCAGAAGCTTCCGGTGATAACGAAGTTTGTGGTACGTCGTGACTATGATCCGACTCAAAACGTGTAAGCGATTATGAAAAAAGTAGAGATAAAAGAGCTGAGCACGCAGGACCTCAAGGAGCGTCTGGAAGTGATGGAGCATGAATATGCGCAGCTGAAGATCAATCATTCGGTATCTCCGATTGACAATCCCGCTCAGATACGCCGCGACCGCCGCATGATAGCCCGCGTGAAGACAGAGTTGCGCCAGCGTGAGCTCAACAACAAATAAACAGCGCTGAGGAAACTATGGAAGAAAGAAATTTACGTAAGGAACGCATAGGCGTTGTGTCGAGCAACAAGGGCGACAAGACGATCACTGTGACCGTTAAGTGGAAGGAGAAGCATCCTATCTACGGCAAGTTTGTCAACAAGACGAAGAAGTATCACGCCCACGACGAGAAGAACGAGTGCTCGGTAGGCGATACCGTCCGTCTGATGGAGACCCGCCCCTTGAGCAAGACCAAGAGATGGAGATTAGTAGAAATCATCGAAAAAGTTAAGTAAGCATCATGATACAGACAGAAAGCCGTTTGACGGTAGCCGACAACAGCGGCGCCAAGGAGGCCCTGTGCATCCACGTGCTGGGTGGCACCGGCCGCCGTTATGCTACGGTGGGCGACATCATCGTGGTGTCGGTCAAGAGCGTGATTCCTTCTTCGGACGTGAAGAAGGGCACTGTGTCGAAGGCCGTGGTGGTACGCACCAAGAAGGAGATCCGCAGGCAGGACGGAAGCTATATCCGCTTCGACGACAACGCTTGTGTGCTTCTCAACAATGCCGGCGAACTGCGCGGCACCCGTATCTTCGGTCCGGTGGCCCGCGAGCTGCGCGCTACCAACATGAAGATCGTGTCGCTGGCTCCGGAAGTGTTATAATCCCCGTGATAGTACAAACAGACAATGAACAAGATTAATATCAAGAAGGGCGACACAGTCTACGTGCTTGCGGGCGATGACCGCGGCAAGACGGGCCGCGTGCTGAAGGTCGATGCGGCCAAGCAGCGTGCCATCGTTGAGGGCGTGAATGTCGTCACGAAGGCAACCAAGCCCAGCGCGAAGCATCCGCAGGGCGGTTTAGTGAAGATGGAGGCTCCGGTACACGTTTCGAATCTGAGCCTGATTGACCCCAAGAGCGGCAAGCCGACACGTATCTTCCGCAAGAAGAACGATGAGGGTCGTTCCGTACGTTACGCACAAAAGTCAGGAGAGGAGATTAAGTGATGAGCACAACGACACTGAAAAACGACTATAAGGAGCGGATAGTGCCTGCTCTGGTGAAGCAGTTCAACTATACAAGCGTCATGCAGGTTCCGACCTTGAAGAAGATTGTGATCAATCAGGGTCTGGGCGAGGCTACTCAGGACAAGAAGATCATCGAGACTGCGATCCGCGAGCTGACGGACATCACCGGCCAGAAGGCTGTGGCGACTCTCTCTCGCAAGGATATCTCGAACTTCAAGCTCCGCAAGAAGATGCCCGTTGGCGTGATGGTGACTCTGCGTCGCGACAAGATGTATGAGTTCCTGGAGCGTCTGATCCGTGTGGCTCTTCCGCGTATCCGCGACTTCAAGGGTATCGAGGGCAAGCTCGACGGCCGTGGCAACTATACTCTCGGCATCACTGAGCAGATCATCTTCCCCGAGATCAATATCGACAATATCAGCAAGCTGCTGGGCATGAATATCACTTTCGTGACTTCGGCCAATACCGACGAGGAGGGCTATGCTCTTCTGAAGGAATTCGGTCTGCCCTTCAAGAATGCTAAAAAGTAACCCCAAGCTGATTACAAGAAATGGCAAAAGAATCAATGAAAGCCCGCGAGGTGAAGAGAGCCAAGCTCGTGGCCAAGTATGCCGCCAAGCATGATGCCCTGAAGGCAGCCGGCGACTACGAGGGTCTGCAGCTTCTGCCCAAAAATGCCTCGAAGGTGCGCATGCACAACCGCTGCAGCATCACCGGCCGTCCGAAAGGCTATATGCGCCAGTTCGGTCTGTCGAGAATTCAGTTCCGCGAGATGGCCTCTCAGGGTCTGATTCCGGGTGTGAAGAAGGCGAGCTGGTAAAACAATGCTGCGCGAGACGTCCTGCCGTTGTGCCCTGAGGGCATGGCGGAGGCGGCTCTCCGGAATAACAACCGACGAGTATTAAATATTGTTCGGCCAGTCCGAATCAATTTAAAACAATAATAAAAATGACTGATCCAATAGCAGATTATCTGACAAGATTGAGGAATGCCATCAAGGCCAACCACCGTGTGGTTGAGATTCCTGCCTCAAACTTGAAAAAAGAAATCACAAAGATTCTTTTTGAACAAGGCTATATTCTTAACTATAAGTTTATAGACGGTGAGACTCCGGCCGGCGTGATAAAGATCGCGCTGAAGTATGATCCGGTTGACAAGGTCAACGCTATCAAGGACCTGAAGAGGGTTTCGCGTCCGGGTCTTCGCCAGTATACTGGCTACAAGGATATGCCCCGTGTGCTCAACGGACTGGGTATCGCGATCCTGTCGACTTCGCAGGGCGTGATGACCAACAAGAAGGCCAAAGACCTGAAGGTCGGCGGCGAAGTGCTGTGTTACGTTTATTAATGGAGGAGGATAGATTATGTCAAGAATAGGTAAGGCTCCCATAGCAATCCCTGCCGGTGTGACCGTAAAGGTGTCCGGCGACGTGGTGACCGTAAAGGGTCCCAAGGGCGAACTCAGCCAGAAGATTAATCCCGACCTCCAGATCACGGTGGAGGATGGCCAGCTGACTCTGGCTCGTCCGAGCGATGACCGTGAGCACCGTGCGCAGCATGGACTTTACCGTGCTCTGATCCACAATATGGTGGTTGGAGTGTCGGAAGGCTACCGCAAGGAGATGGAACTGGTTGGTGTGGGTTACCGTGCAGCTGCTACGGGCCAGGTGCTCGAGCTGTCGCTGGGTTACTCCCACGCTATCTATATAAAGCTTCCGCCGGAGGTCAAGGTAGAGGCAAAGAGCGAGCGCAACAAGAATCCGCTGATCATCCTGGAGAGCGACGACAAGCAGCTTCTGGGCCAGGTCTGCGCGAAGATCCGTTCGCTGCGTAAGCCGGAGCCCTATAAGGGTAAGGGTATCAAGTTTGTCGGTGAGGTTATCCGTCGTAAGTCGGGTAAGTCGGCAAGCGCTAAGTAAACTCTAAAAGCATACTACAATGATCTCCAAGAAAGACAGAAGAAATAAAATCAAGGCCCGTATCCGTGGCAAGATCTCGGGCACTGCGGCACGTCCCCGCATGTCGGTGTTCCGCAGCAACAAGCAGATTTACGTGCAGCTGATCGACGATCTGGCCGGCAAGACTCTTGCTTCGACCTCGTCGAAGGGTATCGAGGGCGGCACGAAGTGTGAAATCGCCGCAAAAGTGGGTCAGGCCATCGCCGGCAAGGCTCAGGCTGCAGGTATCACCGAGGTGGTGTTTGACCGCAACGGTTATCTGTTCCACGGCAGGGTAAAATCATTGGCCGACGCAGCTCGCGAGGGCGGTCTTAAATTTTAAGCATCATGGTAAAGAAGAACAATAAAGTAAAGTCGACAAACGATCTTGACCTGAAGGACCGTCTGGTGGCGATCAACCGTGTGACCAAGGTCACCAAGGGCGGACGCACGTTCACTTTCGCCGCTATCGTAGTGGTAGGCGACGAGAAGGGTGTCGTAGGCGTCGGCCTGGGCAAGGCCAATGAGGTGACAGCCGCTATCGCCAAGGGCGTTGAGGCTGCCAAGAAGAATCTTATCAAGGTGCCTGTACACAAGGGTACGATCCCCCACGAGCAGGAAGCCAAGTTCGGCGGTTCGCGCGTGATCCTGAAGCCTGCTTCCGAGGGTACGGGAGTGAAGGCGGGCGGCGCTATGCGTGCCGTTCTGGAGAGCGTGGGCATCACCGACGTGCTTGCCAAGAGCAAGGGTTCGTCTAACCCCCACAACCTCGTGAAGGCTACTCTGGCTGCTCTGGGCGAGATGCGCAGCCCGGCCGATGTGGCCCGTAACCGCGGTATCTCGATGGAACAGGTGTTTAACGGTTAAAAATCTCATTACTGAAAATGGCACAGATAAAGATTACGCAGGTCAAGAGCCGCATTGGTGCTCCCGAGGTGCAGAAGCGCACTCTCGATGCTCTCGGCCTGAAGAAGATGAATCACACGGTGGTGAAAGAAGACACTCCGTCGGTGATGGGAATGGTTAACAAAGTACGTCACCTTGTGAGTGTGACCAACGCATAAAACTGATAATTTAGAAATGGAACTGAATAATCTGCGTCCGGCAGTAGGGTCAGTGACCCGCAAGACGCGTATCGGCCGCGGCCCGGGTTCGGGCAAGGGCGGCACTTCAACCCGCGGCCACAAGGGTGCCAAGTCGCGCTCGGGCTATTCGCGCAAGATCGGCTTCGAGGGTGGTCAGATGCCTCTGCAGCGTCGTCTTCCGAAGTTCGGCTTCAAGAATATCAACCGTGTGGAGTACAAGGCTATCAATATCGGTGTTCTCGACGCTCTGGCAGCTGCCAAGGGTCTGGAGAAGATCGGCATCGAGGAGCTTCGTGCGGCCGGCTATATCAATCGCAAGCAGCTGGTGAAGGTGCTTGGCGAGGGCAAGGTGCAGCGCGCTCTTCAGGTGGAGGCCAATGCTTTCTCCAAGTCGGCTGAAAAGGCTATCACCGAGGCCGGCGGCACAATCTCTAAAATCTGAATGTAATGAGATTTGTCGAAACTCTAAAAAATATCTGGACAATCGATGAGCTGCGCAAGCGCATTCTTGTGACGCTTCTTCTGGTGCTCGTGTATCGTCTTGGCTGTTACGTGGTTCTTCCGGGTATCAGCCCTGCCGATCTCGACGCACTGTCGAAGTTCACGAACAAGAGCGGGCTGATGCAGCTCCTCGACATGTTCTCCGGCGGCGCTTTCTCTCAGGCGTCGATATTCGCGCTGGGTATCATGCCCTATATCACGGCTTCGATCGTGATACAGCTTCTGGGCATGGTGCTGCCTTCGTTCCAGAAGATGATGCGCGAGGGTGAGAGCGGGCGCCAGAAGCTCAACCAGTACACTCGCTATCTGACGGTGCTGATCCTGATCCTTCAGGGTCCGGCCTACCTGATCAATCTTCAGGTGCAGGTGAGCGCTGCGGGCGCTGTGTCTGCGATGGGTCCGTGGACGGTGGCTTACCTTACGGTGATCCTTGCCGCGGGTTCGATGTTCATCATGTGGCTTGGCGAGCGTATTACCGACCGTGGTATCGGCAACGGTATCTCGTTTATCATTCTGGTGGGTATCATAGCGCGTCTGCCGCAGGCTCTTTTCTATGAGTTCACAAGCCGTATGCCCGGTTCGACCGGTTCGCAGGGCGGTCTGGTGATGTTCGTGGTGGAGCTGATACTGCTCTTTGCGGTGACGGTCGGCGCTGTGCTGCTGGTTCAGGGTACGCGCAAGGTGCCTGTGCAGTATGCCAAGCGTATCGTGGGCAATCGCCAGTATGGCGGTGCTCGCCAGTATATTCCTCTGAAGGTCAACGCTGCGGGTGTGATGCCTATCATATTCGCTCAGGCCATCATGTTTATACCTATCACCCTTGCGGGTTTCGGCTCGAGTGATAATGCCGGCGGTTTTATCGCTGCTTTCAGTGATATCAACGGCTTCTGGTACAATCTGGTCTACTTCCTGATGATCGTGGCTTTCACATATTTCTACACTGCCATCACAGTGCGTCCGACGCAGATGGCGGAGGACATGAAGCGCAACAATGGCTTCATTCCCGGTGTGAAGCCCGGCAAGAAGACGGCTGAGTATCTCGACAGCATCATGTCGCGCATCACTCTGCCCGGATCCATATTCCTGGGCATTGTGGCTATCCTGCCTGCTTTCGCGCGTTTCTTCGGCATCAGCCAGAATTTCGCGCAGTTCTTCGGCGGCACTTCGCTGCTGATCATGGTGGGCGTGGTGCTTGATACTCTGCAGCAGATCGAGAGCCATCTGATGATGCATCATTACGATGGTCTGATGAAGGAAGGCAAA
>JAIDKJ010000189.1 GCA_029051835.1 Paramuribaculum sp.
TCGCACCGGGGTGCCGCGGCCCGAAACTCGCCACCGCCGACGCACAGATGGAGCGCGGCGAATATTTCGACGCCTCGGCATCGTACCGCAAGATATACAACAAGCTCAAACGCCCGTCCGACCGACCGCTGCGGGGCGAAGTGGCATTCAAGATGGCCGAGGCCGACCGCAGGCTCGGCCGCGCCGGTCGCGCCGCCGCAGCCTACCGCAACGCCCTACGCTACGGCTATCCCGACTCCATAGCCCTGCTGCGCATGGCATCAATGCTCCACGCTTCGGGCAAATATCAGGAGGCGATCGACGCCTACAGCCAATATCTGGCAGCCAACCCTCGCGACGCCGAGGCGCAGGCCGGAATAAGCGGAGCGCGTCAGGCATCGCGAATGAAATCACTGCCGACACGCTACATAGTCAGACAACAGAAACTTTTCAACTCGCGCAGAGCCGACTTCTCGCCCGTGCTCGACTCCGAGGGGCGCCTGTATTTCACCACCACCAACGAGAAGGTGACCGGCACGTCGCGCAGCGAAGTGACCGGCACGAAACGGGGCGATATATGGGTGGCCGGCAAAGATGAGCAGGGACGATGGCAGCGTCCGCTCCCCGCCGAAGGAGCGCTCAACACCGACGCCGACGAGGGCGTAATAGCATTTTCGCCCGACGGACGCACCATGTATCTAACGCGCGCATCGAAAAATCCGCAGGCCGACTCCCCCGCCATGATATGCACCTCCACACGCTCGGAAGCGTCGTGGAGCGAAGCGCGTCCGCTCGACATGATAACCGATACGGTCTACAGCTACGGCCATCCGGCCATAGATCCGTCGGGGCGTTATCTTTACTTCGTGTCGGACCGCCCAGGCAGCATCGGACAGACCGACATATGGCGCATAGAGCTGAACACGTCGGACGCCGTGCCTGAAAACCTCGGCATGGCGATCAACACGCCGGGAAGAGAGATGTTTCCGGTGATGCGCACCGACAGCCTGATGTATTTTTCGTCAGACGGACACCCCGGAATGGGTGGACTCGACCTGTTCATGGCGCGTCTGCAGCCCTCAGGGGTGTGGAGCGTACGCAACATGGGTGTGCCGCTCAACTCCGAAGCCGACGACTTCGGCATGACATTCGAACCGGGCCGCGAAGCGGGTTTTTTCAGCACGTCGAGAGGCGACGCCCGTGGTTATGATCATATCTATTCGTTCGAACTGCCCGATCTGAAGATCAACATATCGGGATATGTCACCGATCTGGAGGAGGAACCCATAGCGGGAGCCACAGTCAAGATAGTGGGCGACGACGGAACCAACCGCCGCGCCATAACCCGCGACGACGGATCGTTCAGCTTTCCGCTCGACCGCGGAGTGCGCTATGCCATGCTCGCCGGTGCCGACGGCTATCTCAACGCCCGCCAGGAATTCGAGTCGGACACCACGGCTGCCGACGCCGACTATGCGGTCGATTTCATGCTGGCGTCGCTGACACGTCCGAATGTAGTGGAAAACATATTCTACGACTTCGACAAGGCCACTCTTCGACCCGAATCGACCGAAGCCCTCGACGCCCTCGTCAAAACCCTTCAGGAGAATCCTGGCATCAACGTGGAGATGGGATCGCACACCGACCGCGTAGGCTCCGACGCCTACAACGTCAGGCTCTCGGAACGCAGAGCCAGATCGGTGACCGACTACCTCATCGGCGCAGGGATCGACCCCGACCGGCTGACGTGGCACGGCTACGGCAAATCACAGCCCAAACAGGTGACACGCCGCATCAACCGCCTCTATCCGCAGTTTGCCGAAGGAACGGTGCTCGACGAGGCATTCATCGCCACCCTGTCGGACGAAGACCGCGACGCCGCCGACCAGATCAACCGCCGCACCGAATTCCGCGTCACCTCCACCGACTTCTCCTTCTGACCGGGCTTTCTTCAGCCATTCTCGCATCTGAAAAACAAAGTCATGGTAATACATAATCTGGCTCTTTTCGGGGCGCAGGGGCGAGTATATCTGGATTTCGCAACAGACTCTGACGGAGATTTTGTAACTTTGCGGCCGGATTAAACTTCTGACGGCAGCATGATGCAATTCCGCACTCCAGTAGCTCCGCTCCGGCATCAGGGGCTCGTAGACCACCGCACTCCGGTGGTGACACTCGGCTCATGCTTTGCCGATGCTGTGGCGCGCCGGCTCTCCGACCGCCTGTTTGCCGTGACAGCCAATCCTTTCGGCACTCTCTACAACCCGGCATCAATAGCTGCGGCGGCGCGACGCATGGCCTCCGGCCCGGAATTCGCGCCCGACGAACTGTTCTGCCACGAGGGTCGATGGCGTTCGTGGCTGTGCCATACGCTGCTTTCATACGAAGGCACAGCCGAGGATGCCGCCACCAGGCTCAACAACCGTCTGGCCGAAGCATCGGCCGCCCTGCGGCAGAGCCGTATAGCCATCGTGACGCTTGGCACGGCATGGGTGTTCGGCCTGCGCTCGACCGGCGAAACGGTGGCCAACTGCCACAAGATGCCGGCGAAACTGTTCGAACGCCGGATGCTGACCGTCGACGAGAGCGCGCAGCTTATCACCGAGGCCGGCGAAGCCATGCGCGAGGCATCGCCCGGCATGACGGTGATACTCACGGTAAGCCCGATACGCCACGCGGCCGACGGCCACCACGGCAATCAGCTGTCGAAGTCGACCCTGATGCTTGCCGCCGAAGAAGCCGTAGGGCGGCTCAACCGCCCTGACGCCCCGGCAATATACTTTCCGGCCTTCGAAGCGGTGATGGACGATCTGCGCGACTACCGGTTTTACGACACCGACATGCGGCACCCGACAGCTCAGGCGGCCGACTACGTGTTCGGGCTCTTCGCCGAATCGTTTTTCACCCCTGACACCGCCGCACTCTGCGACCGGTGCCTGAAGCTGACACGCCGCCTGGCCCACCGCCCGCTGACGGGGCAGCCCGATGCGGAATTCACCGCCGCGACCGCCGCTATGGCCCGCGAGCTGACCGAGTCACACCCTTACCTCCGAAACGTCATTCCCAATATATGAACTACAAGATATCGCGGATAGCCGAAACTATCCATGCCGCTCTCCCCTCCTGGGCCGATCCCGACCATGAAATATCGATATTGCTTACCGACAGCCGATCGCTGACCTATCCTGCCCAGTCGATATTCTTCGCCATACGCACCCGCAACAACGACGGCCACCGCTATATGCGCGATCTGTATGACCGCGGGGTAAGACACTTCGTGGCGCGCCACATACCCGACGACATGGCTTCGGCCACCGACGCGGTGATACTGCTGGTGCCGAGCGTCACACGCGCCCTTCAGGATCTGGCGCGCGCCCACCGCAGCCGGTTCAACATACCGGTAGTGGGCATAACCGGCTCCCGCGGCAAGACCACCGTCAAGGAGTGGCTCTACCAGCTGCTGTCGTCGGACTATTCGATAGTCAGATCGCCGCGCAGCTACAACTCCCAGATCGGAGTGCCGCTGTCGATATGGGAACTCGACACCGACACCACCATGGCCATCTTCGAGGCCGGAATATCACTTCCCGACGAGATGACGGCCCTGCAGAGCATCATAAAGCCCAACATAGGCATAATCACGAATATCGGCCCTGAACATGCCGACGGATTCACGTCGCTGCGCACCAAATGCGACGAAAAGGTGATATTGATGCGCGACTGCGACGTGATCATCTACAACGGCGACGACCGGGTGATAAGCGAAGCTGTCAGCGAAGCCTGCATCCCGGCCAAAGAGATAGCCTGGTCGACGCGCGACAGCGACCGGCCGCTGTTCATCTCGGCCATACGACGCCACCGCGAGACCACCGACATAGACTTCTCATATCTGCGCACGGACGGTTCGATAACAATACCGTTCACGACCGACGCCGACATACAGAACGCTATCCACTGCCTGGCGCTGATGCTCTACCTCAACCGTCCGGCCGATCTCACAGCCTCGCGTATCTCCCAGCTCGCTCCGGTGGCCACCCGCATGGAGGTGAAAGAGGGAGTGAACGACTGCCTCGTGATCTACGACGCCTACACCTCCGACCTCAACTCGCTGCAACCGGCGCTCGACTTCATGAGCCGGCGACGCACCGGGAGGCGATCGGTCACGGCAATCATTTCAGACGTGATGCATGAAACTCTCGAACCGCAACGCCTCTACCGCGAGGTGGCGCGGCTGCTGGCGCAACGCGGAGTGGACCGCGTCATAGGCGTCGGCGAGGAGATCGCGGCCAACTCCCGGTATTTTCCGGCCGACTCGCGCTTCTTCCCTTCGACAGCGGTCATGCTCGCGGAGCTGTCGGCCGCCGAATTCGATCGCGAACTGGTACTCGTCAAGGGCG
>JAIDKJ010000019.1 GCA_029051835.1 Paramuribaculum sp.
GTAGTCGTTCTCACCGACGGTCATGGCGGCTACCGCGTGCTGCCCGTAGCCAAAGACTACAAGCGCGTAGGCGAAGGCGACACCGGCCTCAACACCGGCGGCATGGGCGCCGTAAGCCCCGTGCCGTTTGCCGATGACGTATTCATGGAGAAGGTGCGTACCCGCATCATACTCCCCACTCTCGACGGACTCAAGCGCGAAGGGATCGACTATCGCGGATTCATATTCCTCGGTCTAATCTCCGTGGAGGGCGAACCGATGGTGATCGAATACAATGTCAGAATGGGCGACCCCGAAACGGAAGCCGTAATGCTCCGCGTGGATTCCGACCTGCTGCAGCTCATGAACGCCGCCGCCCACGGCGACCTCGGCGACCTCGAGCTGAAAGAGAACCCGCAGACAGCCGTGACCGTGATGATGGTTTCGGGCGGCTATCCCGGCTCCTACCCCAAAGGCAAGGAGATCACCGGACTTGACAGCGTAAGCGAAAGCATCGCCTTCCATGCCGGCACGAGCCGCGAATCAGACGGCCGGCTCGTCACCTCAGGGGGCCGCGTCATATCCGTCAGCTCGCTCGGCTCCGATATAGCCGACGCACTCGACCGCAGCTACCGCTCCATAGCAGGCATTGATTTCGAAGGCAAATATTCGCGCCGCGACATAGGCCGCGACCTGATGAAGCTTCAGAGCACCGAGAAGTGACCCGCCCGGAGCAACGTCTCACCGACTTCCTGCGCTCGCGCGGATTTGCGTGGCTGCTCACCGTCGTGGCCACGACGGCAGCCTGCATCAGCTTCATACGCCCGATGCCCGCCACTCCGTCCGACATGGGTCTGTGGCTCCCCTCGCCCGGCCTGTGGCTCACGGATCCGGCGGCAAGCTTCGTATGCGCTTTGGCCGGCAGCCTCGCTACCGGCCTGGTGATGGTGGCTGTCAACCGTGTGTTCAATCTTCTGCGCACGGTATCGGTGCTGTTCGCCGGCCTGTTCATGCTCCTTCAGAGCGCCACACCGACCGAGCTGACCCGGTTCAGCGGCGCGCCGCTGCTTGCCCTGACCATGCTGCTGTCGATGACAGCCCTCTATGCATCGTATCAGTCACCCTCCAATACCCGGAGGGTGTTTCTGGTATTCATGCTTGTGACCGTCGGCACGATGTTCCAATATGGATTCCTGCCCTTTCTGATCGTAGCCTTCATTGGCTGCAACCAGATGCGCCTGCTCAACTTCAAGTGTCTGCTGGCAGCCCTGACAGGCATTGCCGCCCCGCTATGGTGCTGCATGGCGACGGGCATCATCGATCCGATGGCGATGCGTCTGCCCCCGGTGCCCGACCCGCATCTGTTTTTCAGCCTGCCGGTAGCTCCCAAGCTCACTGTGGCGACCGCCGTCAGCCTGACCGCCGGACTCGTCTGCGGCACTCTCAACCTGATGAAAGTAATATCCATGAACGCCCGCACCCGCGCCATGCACGGCTTCCTTGCCGCCACAGGCATAGCCAGCGGCCTGCTCTGCATCATGGACTTCAACAATGTAGTATTCTACGCAGGCCTGCTCAATGCATGCACCGCCTTCCAGGTGGCCTTTACCGTAAGGCTTTACGGCCACAGGCGCGCCTATATAGCCGTGTTAGCGCTGACGGCAGCCTGCCTGTCGTGTATCTTATGGACTCTGACAACCTGACCTCCCGCCGCCCCGAAGTGATAATCGAGGCAAACATTCCCTTCATACGTGGCGTTCTCGAACCTGTAGCCGACGTGAGCTATCTCGAACCGGAACAGTTCACGCCCGCCACCGTGGCGACAGCCGACGCCATCATCACCCGCACGAGGGTGAAATGCTCCGAGGCGCTGCTCGGACAGAGCCGGGTGAGCTTCATAGCCTCGGCCACTATCGGGCTTGACCATGTAGACCTGCCGTGGTGCCGCAGCCACGGCATCACTGTGGCCAACGCTCCCGGATGCAACGCTCCCGCCGTGGCGCAGTACGTGTTCGCATCGCTGCTGTCGCTGAAGGGGTTCGGCCCGCTTGAAGGAAAGACGCTCGGCGTGGTAGGAGTAGGCAATGTAGGACGCATCGTGGCCGACTGGGGCGAACGGCTCGGGATGCGGGTGATGCGCTGCGATCCTCCGCGCGCACTCGCCGAAGGAGCGGCAGGATTCTCCACCATAGAGGAGATCGCCGCCGAGGCCGACGCCATCACATTCCATACCCCGCTGACACGCACCGGCGACTGCCCTACATATCACCTCTGCGACGACGCTCTGCTCGCCCGGATGACACGACGCCCGGTGATAATCAATTCGGCACGAGGCCCGGTAGCCGACAACGACGCCCTGATACGCGCACTGCAGAGGGGGGCGATCAGCAATGCCGTGATCGACTGCTGGGAAAACGAGCCCGAGATTTCGCGCACTCTGCTCGAAATGGCCGCCGTGGCCACTCCGCACATAGCCGGATATTCCCGGCAGGGGAAAATACGCGCCACACAGATGGCAGTGGACGCCTTCACAACCCACTTCGGCCTCCCCGCAACGGAATGGAGCGAGAAGATGGCCGACGGCGCCAAAGCCTCCATCACCCCCCGGCTGATAGCCGAGTCGTACGATCCTCTGGCCGATACTGCCATGCTGCGCAACGATCCGGCATCGTTCGAACGGCTGCGCAACCACTACAACCTGCGCGAGGAGCTGGCATAAGCCCGACACGGGACAGACGGAAACCGACCACCGCCGGGGTTCGGACGAACAAACTCTTAACCAACGTGAAAAGCAGAGAAACTCTGCGAGTTTTTTTGTATTTTTGCGACATAATATCCGACACACGATGAAAATAGCACTGATAGGGTATGGCAAGATGGGCCATGCGATAGAAAAGATAGCGCTTGAGCGCGGCCATGAGATAGTGGCCCGAGTAGATATCCACAACGGTGATGCGGCGATCGACTCCGACGCCTTCCGCTCGGCCGACGTAGCGATCGAATTCACGACTCCCGCGACAGCTTTCGACAACATCAAAGCCGCTTTCGGACAGAACGTTCCGGTGGTGTGCGGCACAACCGGCTGGACTTCGCGCATCGGCGAGATCAAGGAGATGTGCGATGCCGGCAAGGGAACATTCTTCTGGACCTCCAATTTCAGCATCGGCGTGAACATATTCTTCGCCCTCAACCGCTATCTGGCCGCCTTCATGGCCGGATTTCCGCAATATCGTCCGACGATGAAGGAGATACACCATATCCACAAGCTCGATCATCCGAGCGGCACAGCCCTGACACTCGCCGAGGGCATCATGGCGTCGGATCCGCGCATAGGCTGCTGGAGCGAACAGATAAGCGACGACTCCACACTGCTTATAGACCATGAGCGCGAGGGAGAGGTGCCCGGCACCCACATAATACAGTGGGACTCGCCCGTCGACGCCATAACCATCGAACACCGCGCCAAGAGCCGCGAGGGATTTGCTCTCGGCGCCGTAGTGGCCGCCGAGTGGGTAAACGGCCGCAAGGGCTTCCTGACAATGCCTCAACTCATGGCAGGGATGATAAGCGATCCCGAACTGATGAAAACGGTAGGACTCTGAACAACAGTCAACGGCACCACCGCATAAGAGCGTATTTAAGTAACTCTTAGAAATCAGCTGATATCATTATACTTACCAGTAACTCGTGCATACTGCGGTGCTTTTTGAGAGTTACTTACATTGAATCAAACAACGCAATGGACAAAAACAGATTCGTCACCGACCTGAAATCGCGTATCGGCTCCACAAAAGCCACACGATGGGTGAGATTCGGCATAGTCACCCTGCTGTTTCTGGGCTGGGTGGCATGGATGGGCAACTGGTGGCTTGCCATTCTGCTCGTGCTTCTTTTCGACATATACATCACCGGCTACATTCCCTTCTCCTGGTGGAAAAACAGCCGTTCGAAAGCCGTGCGCACCGTCATGAGCTGGGTGGACGCGATAGTCTACGCCATAGTGGTGGTGTATTTCGTGTTTGCTTTCGTGGGACAGAACTACCAGATACCGTCGTCGTCGCTCGAAAAGTCGCTTCTTGTAGGCGACTATCTGTGGGTCAACAAAATGGCCTACGGTCCGCGCGTACCGATGACTCCGATCCATTTCCCTCTGGTGCAGAACACCATGCCCGGATGGCTCGGCGGCACCAAAAGCTATCTTGACAGCCCTCAGATCAAATACCGTCGCCTGAAAGGCTTCGACACGGTGCAGACGGGCGACATAGTGGTGTTCAACTTCCCCGCCGGCGACACCGTGGCCACGAATATGCCCAATCCCGACTATCACACTCTCGTGAGGCTCTACGGCCATGCCGCAGTGAATTCGGGCGATCAGGCCTTCGGCGAGATCATCTACCGCCCGGTGGACAGGCGCGAGAACTACGTGAAGCGCACCGTAGGGCTACCCGGACAGACCATCGAGATCCGCTCCGACTCCATCTATATCGACGGCTCCCTCCAGCCTATGCCCGCTGAAGCGCAGCACAACTATTATTTCCAGACAAAAAGGCCGCTCACCGACGCCGACTTCGACAAGCTCGAGATAGCCGTCGACGACCGCCACCGCATATCGACCTCTCCGGCCGACTATCCCACTCTGGCCACGCTTGGCTTCGAAACCAATGCCGACGGCACCATTCCGCCTATCTACTTCGGCCCGCTGACAGCCGGTATGCGCCAGCAGATGCTATCGCAGCCACAACTGTTCAGCCACCTGATGAAACAGCCCTCCCCGACTGACGACCCCCTGTTTCCGGCCGGCATCTCCGACGAATGGACCCGCGCGCAGTACGGACCGCTCTGGATACCCCGCCGCGGCGCCACCATACCCCTTACAAGGGAAAACTGGGAGATCTACAACCGCTGCATACGCAACTACGAGGGGCATCACGACGCCTACATCGACGAGTCAGACACGGTTTATATCGACGGCAAACCCGCCGACAG
>JAIDKJ010000190.1 GCA_029051835.1 Paramuribaculum sp.
AGATGGCGGTATTCGGGGTCGACAATCAGTCCGGAAGTGGCCACGAAGTCGCCGTGGCCCCAGCATTCGATATAGCTGAATCCTACGAGTTTGTCGCCGTCGAGCGCCACTACGGCTTTTCCTCCGGTGATTTTTGCCGAGATATATTCGGGCGACCTCCGCGCGATGCCTGTGCCTCGCTGCAGGGCTGATTCATAGATGAGAGTGCAGATGCGTTCCGAGTGGATAGTGTGCTCGGAGGTTGCAAATGTCACCGTAATATCGTTTATATCCATTAGTTGATATGTTGTGTTCGGTCAGATAGAATCCTTTGACGTTGCAAAGTTAAATAAAAATACTGAATAAAATACAGAAATCGGGTAAAACTTCATTTTCAGTCGAAATTTTTCTGGTCGTAAAAAAATAGAAGCTGCCAGCGATTCGCTGACAGCTTCTTGTCGGGGTGAGAAGATTCGAACTTCCGACCACACGCCCCCCAGACGCGTACTCTAACCTGGCTGAGCTACACCCCGGTGCTTTCATTAAAAGCGCTGCAAAGTTAAGGGCTTTTTGTTTACCGTGCAATAGTTGATGTGTGTTTTTCACAATATTTCACAAATTATTACCGGTGAGATGTGTGGCGGGATAGTGTTTTGTCCGATTGGGGTGATATGTCAAATGGGTAATGTTCAAGGATATTGGCCTGTTAAAGCGGTATTGTGGGGCCGCTTTTGAGCGTTTCCATCACGAAAGTGCTCTCTATGGCCGATAGGTTGTCGATCGTGCCGAGTATGTTGAGAACAAAATCGCGGTAATAATCCATATCCGGAGCCATTATTTTAAGCATATAATCGAATTTGCCGGACACATTGTAGCACTCCGTCACTTCGGGTATATTCATTATGTGCCCGACAAACGCGTCGGCTTTCTCGCGGCAAAGTTCGCGCAGCTTCACGTTGCAGATGACTACGAAGCCGCGCCGGAGCCGGTCGGGATTGAGTAAAGCCACGTAGCCCTTGATATATCCTTCCTGTTCCAGGCGACGGACCCGTTCGTAGACCGGAGTCGGCGAACGCGATACTCTGGCGGCAAGTTCCTTTGTGGTGAGCCGTCCGTCGGTCTGCAGTATGCGCAGAATGCTGATGTCGGTGGCATCAAGACGTTCGATAGATATTTTATCCATAGCAGTGCGGAAAAATTAGCTTGAAACTGTCAGTTGTTCTATAATTACATGCAAATGTAGAGAAATAATCTTAATTTTCAAAAGTGCTTGGATGAAATATCTGCGATGTGCTAATTTTGCGATAGAACAATAATCTAAAAGCAATATAAGTCATGCGATTTGAAACAATCCAGCTGCATGCGGGGCAGGAAGCTCCCGATGCATCCACAGGCGCCAGAGCGGTGCCTGTCTATCAGACGACAAGCTACGTGTTCGATGATTGCCGGCAGGCTGCCGGACGGTTTGACCTCTCGGAGCCGGGAAATATCTACGGTCGGTTGACCAATCCTACTTCCGACGTGCTCGAAAAGCGTGTGGCCGCGCTCGAGGGTGGCGTGGCGGCGCTGGCTGTAGCCTCCGGAGCGGCTGCGGTGACATATTCGTTTCTCAATATAGCGTCGGCCGGCGATCATATAGTGGCGGCCAACAATATATATGGAGGCACCTACAATCTGCTTCACAATACGCTGACGGCATACGGCATATCCACGACGTTTGTGGATCCGTCCGATCCCGATAATATAGCGCAGGCCGTGAAGCCGAATACGAAGGCGGTGTTTATCGAAACCCTCGGCAACCCCAATTCGTCGCCCGTCGACATCCGTGCCATAGCCGATGTGGCTCACGCCCACGGACTGCCGCTGATAATCGACAACACGTTCGGCACTCCGTATGTGATACGTCCGATTGAGCACGGAGCCGATATCGTGATACATTCGGCGACGAAGTTTCTCGGCGGCCACGGCACTTCGCTCGGCGGCGTGATTGTCGATGCGGGTCGTTTCGACTGGAAAGGCTGTCCCGACCGGTTTCCGACGCTGGCGAAGCCAGATCCGTCGTATCATGGAGCGGTGTTTGCCGATGTGGCCGGCGCGGCGGCTTTCGTCACACGGATACGTGCGGTGATTCTCCGCGATACAGGTGCGGTGATCTCTCCGTTCAATGCATTTATTATCCTGCAGGGCGTGGAAACGCTGTCGCTGCGCGTGGAGCGTCATATAGACAATGCTGTCAGACTGGCGCGATGGCTTTCGGAGCACCCCAAAGTGAAGCGTGTCAATCATCCCTCACTCCCCGATCATCCCGATCATGCGCTTTATGAACGCATGTATCCCGACGGTGCCGGTTCGATATTCACGATCGAACTGTGCGGCGGTCGTGAAGAAGCGTGGCGTTTCATCGACAATCTGAAGATTTTCTCGCTGCTCGCCAATGTGGCCGATGTGAAAAGTCTGGTAATCCACCCCTCGTCGACGACACATTCGCAGCTTTCGGAGGATGAGCAGGCTCAACAGAAGATCTATCCGTCGACGGTGCGCCTCAGTGTGGGCACCGAGCATATAGATGATCTTATCGAGGATGTGGCACAGGCGCTTGAGGCGGTCTGACGTCAACGCCGGATCAGCAAGCGCGTGAGTGTGCGCCGCAGATCGCATACGAGCCATAGCGCGATGGACGATGGCGCGGTCTGGAGCATAAGGCGCATGATGGATGCCCGCAGGGATGGTAGCGCGGGATGCCCCGGCCTGTCGGTGCCGGCCCGACGCATGGCACGTCTGATGCGCAGACGTTCGGATATGGATAGCCTGCAGTGGCCGAGCTGTTTCATGGCTTCGAGCTTGTAGTGGGCTATCCACCTCCTGGCGGCCGGGCGGTAGGCGTCCGACCATGGCAGTGAATCCATGTGCTGCAATATCCGGCTCCACGAGTCCATGCGCCGGCGGTCGGCTTCGGCTCCTGCCGTGCGGCTTGTCGAGTTGTTGCGGATTATGTAGTGGTAGATTCCTTCGGGCGTGTGCGCCACCCGGCGACATCGTTCGTAGAGTTCGAGGCAGAAACTGTAGTCCTCCATTATAACGCCCTCTTGGAAACGGAGTCCGGCCACCACTTCGCTACGGACAATAAATGCGCAAGGGGAACGCTCGATGGTGTAATGGAGAGCATAGTCGGCGCCGCTGACTATGCCGTAGGGCTTGTCGCTGACGTTGCTGAGCTGTCGCTTGCCGTTCAGGTGGTCGTAGATGCCGAATGTCAGCAGATCGAGTCGCTCCGACTCCATTCGGTTGATGAGCGTAATGATCCGGTCAGGTTCGAGTGTGTCGTCGGAGTCGATCATCATCACATACCTGCCGCGGGCGGCCTCCAAGCCTGTGTTACGGGCGTGTGAGGCTCCTCCGTTGGGGGTGTGTATGACGGTGATGCGTGGGTCGGGCGATGCGATCGCGTCGCAGATGGCGGATGAGCCGTCGGTCGATCCGTCGTCGACGATGATTATTTCCGATTTGTCGGGAAGCTGCGGCAGCACGCTGTCGATGCACCGTTGCAGATAGGCTCCGGTATTGTAGACCGGTATTATTATGCTTATAATCGGAGTCATGACCGATGGCGGAGGATTCGGCCGGCGAACTGCCGGAATGGTTTGAAACATGATGCCATTATCGCTGCGAGGAGCAGAGCGGTGGCTGTGGATGTAGTCGCTGCAGCGACTATGAATCCGGCGGTCGATTGCGACGCGATCTCTGTCAGCCGGATTCCGGCGTCGGTGTGGGAGAGTGTGAGGCCGATAGCTGTCGCCGCAATGGTGCCTGCGACAAGATGTGAGATGAATAGCCTTGTGTATGCGGCTCCGAAGCCGGCCATACGGCGGCTTATCAGATAATATGGTTTCCACACGACGATGACGGCCATCTGGGTGATGATGATTCCGGCGAGAATGCCGTTGAGTCCGTAGCGTGAGCCGAGCAATGCCGACAGTGTGAGGCTCGATATGGTTTCGACCACCGGGGCGCC
>JAIDKJ010000191.1 GCA_029051835.1 Paramuribaculum sp.
TATAATAGACATTTTCATGATTGTCGGCTGTGTGCGCCGAGCGGGGGGTTTAGATCTGGCGTGCGGGAATGCCTACCGCGCGAAGCGCGCCTACGGTGAAGGTGGATTCCTCGCCGCAGCGTCCGATGGCCGAGGATACGGTGGCCAGCGGTGAGTGGGTGCGGCTGTCGGACGGCTCGTAGGTGGCTTTCTCATGACACCAGTGGTTCACTTCGAGTATGGCGTCCTTCATCGAGAGGCCTTTCACGCGGTCCTTGAGCTCGGCGTAGAATTCTGGCCGGTGGTTGTCGAGCGCTTCGTTGTTGATGCGCAGCGGAAGCACGAAATGGCGCCATTCGCGGTCGGGAATGATTTTGCCCCATGGCATCTCCTGCCGTGCGCGCAGGGTGGCGTCGACGTTGGCGAGGAAAAACTCGCCGGAGTTGTCGGCCATGTCGGGGAGGGGCATATAGGCGTAGAGAAATTCCAGAGCCTCGCGCTGCTGCGGTGTCAGGTTGCGGTCGAATACGGTGAAGTAATCGGGGTTGGCTACCTTCTCTTTGCGCTCCTTGAAGTCAGACTTCACTTGCGGGGTGGCGATGCTTTGGGCTGTGGCGCCGAATGCGCCTGCCGCAATGATGGCGGCTATGGCTATGTGTCGTAGTTTCATGGGTTGATGGCTTTAATGATTTCGGCCACGATCTCGGCCGATGTGGTTTTGCGTGAATATTCGTCGGTGCCGGGTGCGCCCATGCTTACTCCGGGCTTGCGGTAGATCATGCGGCTGGCTATGGTGTGGCGTGCCGAGGCGTGGATCTCGCATGTGCCGGAGAGGCGGAGTATCTCTGCGGCATTCTGAGGGCTGACTCCTCCGCCGGCAAGAATCACGAGGCGTCCGGCGGCGCGTTCGACGAGCTGACGGAGCATCGGCGCGCCGTCGAGAGCCGATGCGGCCTGACCCGATGTGAGCAGGCGGTTGCATCCGAGTTCGATAATGCGGTCGAGTGCTTCAAAGGGGTCGCGGCACAGGTCGAACGCGCGGTGGAAAGTGACGTTCATGCCTGCGGCAGCTTCCATCATGGGTCGGCAGGCGGCCATGTCGATGTCGCCGTCGGGGGTGAGCGCTCCGATCACTACGCCGTGTGCTCCCGCTTCGCGGGCTGCCACTATGTCGTCGGTCATCGACGCCACCTCTTCGGGGGTGTAGAGGAAGTCGCCACCGCGCGGGCGGATAAGTACGTGGACTTTCATTCCGGGCACTCTGACGGCCTGGCGGATGAAGCCTGTTGAGGGGGTGATGCCTCCGTCGGCGAGCGCCGAGCACAGCTCTACGCGCTGTGCGCCGCCGATCGATGCGGCGTGGACGCTCTCTATGTCGCCGGCGCAGACTTCAAGCAGATGTGTATGTGTTGCGTTGTCGTGTGTCATATTGTTGATGGTCAGATGGGTTGGAGTGATCACTTTGTTTCGAGCTCGATGATATAGTCGATCGTTCCCTGCGGTATCTCGGGGAGCGTGATCCTGACGCCTCCCTCTTTGAGACGTGAGTGCTTAAGGGTCGATTTTGTGGCGAATTCCTTGGCGCTCTTGATTTTCAGCGCGGTGGGCACGGTGATCTCGTTGCCTTCGGGGCGGAACACGTGGAGATAGAGCCGGTTACCTTTGCGTGTGGCTGTTCCCCACGACTGTGCGGGGAAGTCGGCTGCGCGCACTCCGTAGATGGTTTCGCCGTTGGCTCTGAGCCATTCGCCCATGCCTTTGAGGCGGTCGAGTGCCGTTGCCGGCAGTTCGCCGTTGGGCTGCGGGCCTATGTTGAGGAGCAGGTTGGCTCCCTTGCCGCGTGCATTGACAAGCAGCTCTATCAGCTCGGCCACGCTCTTGTAGTTCTGGTCCATGATCTTGTAGCCCCACATGCCGTTCATCGTGGCGCATGTCTCGAGCGGTAGCTGCGACACGTCCTGTCCTGATAGTCCGTGTTCGTTCTGTCCGGGCAGGTCGCGCTCGAATATCTGGAAGTCCTCGCCGGGATAGGGCGTTTCGTGGTGATTGTTGGCGATGAGTGTGCCGGGCTGGAGCCGGTGGATGAGCGCGTACTGTTCGGGCAGCTGCCAGTCGAAAGAGGGATTCTTATCCTGGTCCCACTTGCCGTCAAACCAGATGGCGCCGATCTTGCCGTAGTTGGTGAGCAGTTCCGTAAGCTGGTTGTTCATAAACTTGTAGTAGCTCGGCCAGTCGCGCAGTGTGGTGTCACGTCCGGTTTTCAGGCCGGTGCGTCCCGACGGATAGTCGGGGCGTGTCCAGTCGATGTGTGAGTAGTAGAGATGAAGTTTCAGCCCCTGTTTCTCGCATTCGTCGGCCAGTTCCTTGAGTATGTCGCGCTTGAAAGGCGTGGCGTCGACGATGTTGAAGTCGCTCTGCTTGGTGCCGAACATCGAGAATCCGTCGTGGTGTCTTGTGGTGAAGGTGATGTATTTTGCTCCTGCGTCTTTGAATGCCTTGACCCATTCGGCGGCGTTGAAGTCGGCCGGGTAGAAGGCTTTGGCCGATTTGGCATATTCTTCGGCTGTGGCTCCATAGTTGAGATACCATTCTCCCTGTCCGAAGAGGCTGTAGATGCCCCAGTGGAGAAATATTCCTGTC
>JAIDKJ010000192.1:0-6741 GCA_029051835.1 Paramuribaculum sp.
ACCCGACACTACCCCGGGGGCTATCGCCGACATCTGCCGGCGTTTTCCCGTGACGGCCAAACGACAGGTGGTGATCGTAAAGGAGCTGCAGAGCGTCGATGCGCGATGGAAGTCAAAGCTGTGCGGCTACCTTGAAAAACCGTCGCCCACCACCCTTCTCGTCATGGCGTCGCGCGGCGAAGCCGTGAAACCGGCCGAAGTGGTCAAAGCTGTCAAAAAGGGCGAGGGGGTAGTATTCGAGAGCACACGGCTGCGCCCTGCCGCAATAGCCCCGACCATTGAAGCGCTTGTGCGCAACGCCGGGCTGCATATCGAGCCGAAAGGGATAGCCATGCTCACCGATTATATAGGAGTGGATGCGGCCAAACTCTACAACGAGATCGGGAAAATGGCCATGATACTCGGCAAGGGAGCCACGATCACCCCCGAGAGCATCGAACGCAATATCGGAGTCAGCAAAGACTACAACAATTTTGAACTGATCGACGCCATTGCCTCGAAAGATGCGCGCAAGGCATTCGCCATAGCCGACTATTTCGCTAAGAATCCCAAGCCCAACCCTACGGTGGTCACCATCGCGGCGCTATTCACCTTTTTCTCCGATCTGCTCATAGTGCATTTCACCAAAGACAAATCGCCTTCGGGACTTAAAAGCGCTCTGGGTCTGAAATGGGACGTGCAGCTGAAGAAATTCAGCATCGCGCTCCCCAACTACAATGCATTCAAGGTTATCGAGATAATATCGGCGATACGCAAAGCCGACGTGCAGTCGAAAGGTGTCGGATCACGTCAGAATTCGGCCGATCTGCTCCACGACCTCATATTCAGGATACTAACCTGCACGGGCGACATATCTTTCTGATCCACATCGCCGGCGCCATCCCGCCGCCTGTCGGAAAAACAGGGACGGATCACTTCACCCTGAACATATATCCGAGCGAAACCTCGATAGAGGTGCAACGCGAAGCGGAGAACGGATCGCGTTTCTTCGACGAGAAGATGCTGCCCAGACCGAAATAATAACGTCCTTCAAGCATCAGGCTGTGGCGGCGGGCAAACACAAACTCCACGCCCGCACCGCCGAGAATGCCATAATCCCTGCGGTGTTTGACCGGAAGCACCATCTGCTCTGTTTCGCGATAGCGGAACGGAGAGTCCGGCCCCATGTCGGGATTGGCATAATCAAAATCGGAATTTATGCCGCTCGACAACATATAGCTCACCGACGGGCCGAGATTAACAAATCCTTTCACCTTGTCGGTGCCGAAATATATATGGCAAAGCACCGGAAGGGTCAGATAGGTCAGAGTGCGCTCGTAGAGCCATTGCCCCTCGTCCTTTTCAAAACCCTCTTTCCATCCGCGCTGTGTCACGCACAGTTCGCCCACCAGACCGAATATGTTTTCTTCAGTGTATCGAGCCGTCAGGCCGGCAGTGACGCCCTGCACGAGCGCCTGCTTGACATGCGGCGAAAACTGCATATTCGAAAAAGTGGCACCAGCTTTGCCGCCAAGATAAAATTTAGGCTCATACTGGCGCTGGGCCGATGCCGACGCCGCCACGGCAATCATAGCCACTGCCGCTATGACCGGCTTAAGGAACGGAAGTCTCATCAGAGTGATATTTTGTCAATCAGACCGCTCGGACGGAAGTTGATCAGATACAACTGGTCGTTGACCCAACCGCCTTCGGGGACACGGATGAAGTTGAAACCGTTCTGTATGCCGGAATGCGACTCAGGCGTTTCCGTCTGATGCGAACGGAGCCAATTGATCACGAACATGCCCGTATCGAAACCGAATGTGCCCTGACGCGGAACATAGTTGGCCATCGGTGCACCATACCAGCGCGAGAAACTTTCGTCGACCTCACGCACTGCCGGATCGTCGGGCACCGTATAGAACCGCGAGAACACCATTGTATTGAGTTTGTGCATGTTGACCAGCGTTTCGCCGCGGAACGTTATCCACTCGGGGTATCCGAAGATCCTCACCGGGTCGGCCTGCGACGATTTCTCACGGAACTCAGCTATGGCGCCGGTCAGTCTGTTAAGCTCGGCCTGACGTCCGCTGACCGGGATAAACACATAGTTGCCATCCTTATCGAGCTGAGCCAGATCTTTAAGCCGCAATATATTGTCGAATGTCACCTGATGATAGCGGATCCCCTCCCTGTCCAGACGGTTTTTCAGAGCGGTTATGAATTCAGCCTTGTCGTCGGGCGACTCACTGTGGCTCACGATCACAGGCGTATACTCACGACAGTTGCGCAACAGACCGGTGATTGCCTTGTCGTACATCATGTCATGGGGTATGTTGCCCTGCATCATCGACGGATTGCTTCTGAACGTGGTGTCCTTCACCACAAAAAGGTTGAGCACGTTGAGTCCCTTGACACGCGCATAGTTGCCGAGCATCGAGAGCTGGGTTTCGTCGTCGGGCGCTATTATCACTCCGGCCTTGGTCAGAGATGAATCCCTGAGCAGCGCTCCGACACGCATGGCGGAGCCTTCGGTGTCAAACACACTGACGTTGATAGGGGTGCCACAACGACGCATCGTGTCGACGGCAAGCAGGAATCCTTTGTAGAACTCCGTATAGAGCTGGGCTTTTTTAGGCTGTTCGGCCTGATTGAGCATCAGCGGGAGCATGAGCGCCACATTGACCTCACGGCGGTCGACGGCCTGTGCAGAGGCCGACACATCGCCGGATGCCGACTGGCTCTCACCGGTCACGGCCATTGTCGGATCAATGTTGTCGGACGTGGTTTCATCATCGTCGCTACCGCCAGCTGCGGCCACAGATCCGGCCATAGCTCCTGTGAGAGGTATGTTAAGTATCATTCCCTCCTTTAGCACCCCGACGTCGGGATTGGCCTTTTCAAGCTGCTCTATGGTAAGTCCGTTGGCACGGGCTATCGAATAGAATGTCTCCTTGTTCTTCACCATGTAGCGTCCCATTGCCACATCGGCCGAAGATGAGGGCGCCTGACGCTCCTGAGTGTCAGCCGCCGCTGTTTCGCTCACACGCGAATCCGATCCGGCCGGCACGAGTATCATCTGTCCGGCCTCGTAGTGACTCTCGTTGAGTCCGGGGTTGAGGGCAAGCAGATTGCTGACAGTGGTATTGTGGTTGACCGCAATGCGGTAAAGGCTCTCTTTCTCTCCTATGCGATATGGCACAGTCGATGCCGAAGTAGCTGCATCGCGCGCTGCCGCAGGCTGTTGCGGAGCCGGTGTTTCAGTAGCGGGAACCGATGCGGCAACGACTCGCGAGCCATCGCCTGAACCGGTAGAGGGGCGATACGACGGATCGCTGACTATCAGCACCTGATCCTTGCGTATGCCGTCGCGCACCTGCGGATTCCATTCGATCAACTGATCGGTAGTGATGCCATATGTGTGAGCGATGCCGTAGATGGTTTCTTTTGCCTTGACCGTGTGGCGGCGCGGCTTCCACGCTGCCTGCTCTACCGGAAAATACAATATCTGGCCGGCTCTCAGACCGTCGCGCACCGAAGGATTGGCCTTCTCGATTTCCTCGCGCGAGATCTGAAGCTTGCGGGCTATGGAATAGACCGTTTCGCCCTGTGACACCTCATAGTAACGGCAATCACGTCCATTTATCTGCTTTACGGGCAGATTGTCGATGCCGTCGGATGCAACCGCCGCCAGCGTCACAAGCGCGGCCGCAGCGAAATATATCAGTCGTCTGTTCATGCGTTATTTGTCAGTGTTGGATTGATTCGACGGACAAAGTTACGCATTTTTTGACTAATTTTGCGCTCATGACGCAATTCAATCCACTACAGACCATAAAACGCCGCTTTTTTGCCATGCGCAACGGCATTGTCGCCGACACACTGCGCAAAGCGGGATCACCCTACCGCATAATTTTCGGACTCAACCTGCCACAGCTGTCGGAAATAGCGCATGACACCGGATGCGATACCGCCATGGCCGAAACGCTCCTTGCCGACAACCACACGCGTGAGAGCCAGCTTCTGGCTCCGATGATAGCCGATCCCGCCACGATCGACTACTGCGAAGCCACCCGATGGGCCGACGCCATGGTGTCGGCGGAGGCAATCGACGTGCTGTGTCTGAAGCTGCTCCGCCGCATGCCCGATCCGGTCACTACGGCCATCAGGTGGACCACCGAAGAATCGCCCGAAAGCGCTCCATTGCGTAAATATGCCGGAATAAGACTGATGTGGAATCTCATACCGCAGCACTCGGCCTCACTGCGCCCCGTGGCGGCAGAGATAGCCCGGACTGGGGGCGATACGGCTCCTTTGGCGGCGCGCCTGATGGAAGAGATAGATTTTCTCGCCGGAGAGTGACCCACGGAGAGCGACCGCGGGCATTTCAACTACGCCGCGATCCCAGACGGTCGCCCGCTATGACGCCGCCGAGAATCAAGGCACACCCTACGCAACCTATCAGCGAGATCTTCTCGCCAAGCATCACGGCCGACAGCACAAGCGTGACCACCGGAGAGAAATACATGTAATTGCCCGAGGTGACCGCGCCAAGCCCCTTTACGGCCTGCCCCCACAGGAGGTATGCTATCATGGAGCAGAACAGGCCGAGGAAGAGCAGATTGAACAGCACTTCCGCGTTGAGCATCTGCGCCAACGGGAAATGGTTGCCCTCCATTAGGAAAAACGGCAAAGCGGTGACGATACCGTAGAAAAATGTCTTGCGGATGATAAACCAGCTACTGTAGACGGTGCTCAGCGGACGCAGAACGATCGAGTAGACAGCCCAGCAAAGCGCGGCGAGCAGTGCAAGCATATCGCCGAGCGGATTGACCTGGAGGTTCATGCTCGAATTGAATATCACGCACCCAACGCCGACAAGAGCCACGAACGATCCCGCCATCATGGCCCGCGATATACGCTCACTCTTATAAAGCAGCGCCACAAGCATCACGGTGAGAAGCGGCGAAGTCGACACAAGCAGCGACACGTTGCTGACCAGAGTATATGTCACGGCAGTGTTCTCGGCTATGAAATAGACTGATCCGCCGCAGATGCCGCAAAGAGCGAATTTCAGCTCATCGCGCACCGAATCCGAAAAAAACGGCCTCGGACAGAACAGAAAAGTGCATAAATATGCTAAAATAAACCGATAGACATAGATCTCTACCGCCGACATGCCGCACTGCAGCAGCACTTTTGTGGAAATAAACGATGCACCCCAGGCACTTACCGCCAGAAGAGCACCCAGATGATATATTACGCCGGAACGTGATTCTCTGTGATCTGTATTGAAGTAAGCCATGCGGATCGATGGTTTCAAGCGTTGAATGTAATTATCGACTGCAAATATACAAATTATTTACAACACCATCATAGCTTCTGCACACTATTTAGCACACTACCTGCATCTCGGCTTGAAAACATAGCCGGCAGCAACCGTAAACCAACAGCGGCATGAATACGTTTTCAAACTAAAAGTTGGAAATTTTTCTTAACTTTGCGGACTAATAATTGAAAAGTGAATTTTATTAAACAATTCGAAAAATGAAAAAGACACTGAAAATCATGAGCGCCGGTGTAATGGCACTGTGCCTGCTCATCAGCTCCGGTTGCAGCAGCATGACCAATACCGGTAAAGGAGCACTCATAGGCGGTGGCGGCGGAGCCGCTCTCGGCGCAGGTCTTGGCGCGATAATCGGCGGCGGCAAAGGCGCGGCCATAGGCAGTGCCATCGGTGCAGGCGTCGGTGCAGGCGCAGGCGCGCTCATCGGCAAGAAGATGGACAAGCAGCAGGCAGAGCTGCAGCGCGAGCTGGCCGAAAAGGCTCAGGTGGAAGAGGTGAAGGATCAGAACGGACTGCAGGCCATCAAGGTGACATTCAGCTCCGGCATACTGTTCCCGACCAACGGCACTACCCTCAGCACATCGGCACGCAACGACCTCACGCCGTTTGCCACATCGCTGCTCAACAATCCCGACACCAACGTGCAGATCTATGGCTTCACTGACGACACCGGCACAATGGCTGTCAACACACGTGTAGCCAACGGACGAGCCGACGCCGTGCGCCAGTTCCTGCTCAACAGCGGAGTCTCTGCCAACCGTCTGACCGCCGAGGGCATACCCATGGCCGACTATGTGGCTTCAAACGCCACTCCCGAAGGACGCCAGCAGAACCGCCGAGTGGAGATCTACATCACTGCAAGCAAGCAGATGATCGAACAGGCCGAAGCAGGCACCCTGTCTATGCGCTGATCATAAGTAACTCTTAAAAAAAGCCACAAGGGCCACCATTCTCCATCGGAAGCGGTGGCCCTTGCTGTATCTCCATAGAGTGCGGTCAGGCTTTCTCCGAAAGCTCAAGCCACCGCATCTCTTTCTCATCAAGCAGCTGCGTCACTTCCTGGTATCTGACCGATGCCGAAGCGATCTCCTCGGAGGCTGCGCCCGAATTGAACAACGCCTCAAGCTGCGCCTTCTCCTCGTTGAGCGCCTCCAGCTCGGTTTCGAGCGCTTCAAACTCACGTCGCTCCTTGTATGTAAGCTTCTGCCGCTCCGGCTCCGACCTCTGTTTCTCTCTGGCCGGCTCCTCGGCCGGCTTAGCCGACACCTCTTTAGTGCGTTGCCGCTCGTCGCTGTAGGCTCTCCATTCGGTATAGTTGCCGGGGAAGTCATACACCTCACCGGTGCCGTCGAGCACAAACAGATGATCGACGATCGAATCAAGGAAAAAGCGGTCGTGACTGATCACTATCAGAC
>JAIDKJ010000192.1:6751-8417 GCA_029051835.1 Paramuribaculum sp.
CTATCAGACACCCCTTGAACTCCGACAGATACTCCTCAAATATGCCGAGAGTCATAATATCAAGATCGTTGGTAGGCTCGTCGAGTATCAGGAAGTTGGGCGAACGCATCAGCACGGTAGCCAGCTGCAGCCGACACCGCTCCCCTCCGCTGAGCGTGCGGATATACTTCTGCTGGTCGGCCGGCTCAAACAGAAACCGTTTAAGCCACTGCATGGGCGAATATCGCGCTCCCCCGTCGTTAACGCTCACCTCCTCGGCATAGTCGGTGATGGCGTCGATCACCCGCTTGTCGGGGTCAAACTCCATCCCCTCCTGGCTGTAGTAGCCGAAACGCACCGTTTCGCCCACATTCCATTTGCCTCCATCCTGAGCCACAAGCCCCATGAGCATCTTGATGAATGTGGATTTTCCGGCACCGTTGCGTCCGATGATGCCGAGCTTCTCATAGCGGGCGAACACGTAGGAGAAGTCGCGCAATATCACCTTGTCGCCAAAACTTTTGGAGATGTGCTCAGCCTCGAATATCTTGGATCCGATATAGGATGAGTCGACATCGAGATTGACCTTGCGCTCCGACAGATTGACCATAGAGCGTTTGCGCAGATCGTGATAGGCATCGATACGATACTTGGCCTTCCCGGCTCTCGCCTGCGGCTGTCGGCGCATCCATTCGGTTTCGCGCCGGAGAGTGTTGCGCACACGGTCGAGTTCGGCAGCCATAGCCTCGTAGCGCTCCTCGCGCCTGCGCAGATAATAATCGAAGTTGCCGTCGTAGGAGAACAGTTCCTGACGGTCGATCTCTATTATACGGTTGCACACGCGGTCGAGGAAGTATCTGTCGTGGGTCACCATCAGCAGCGTGGCCCGCGACTTGGTGAGATATGCCTCAAGCCACTCTATGACGTCGAGGTCGAGATGATTGGTAGGCTCGTCGAGAATGAGCATCGAAGGCTCGTCGAGCAGTGTGGCCGCGAGTGCCACCCGCTTGCGCTGTCCGCCCGACAGATGATCCATCGATTCAGACGTGTCATTGATACGGAGCTGTGCGAGCAGCTGTGTGAGCCGGTCCTCGAAATTCCATGCCGATGCCTCGTCCATAAGGTGGGATGCCTCGGCTATAAGCCTGTCGTCGCCACCCATAAGCGCCTTGCGGTAGGCGCCTACAGCCCTTGCCGCCGGCGTATCGGCCAGCAGACATGCGTCGAGCACCGTAGTGCCCGGCTCATAGACGGGCAACTGCGGCAGATACCCGATGCGCAGACCGCTCCGCGCGGTCACAGTGCCGCTGTCGGGAGCTTCCTCTCCGGCTATGATACGCAGCATGGTTGATTTGCCGGTGCCGTTCTTGGCCACAATACCTATTTTGTCGCCCTCATTGATGCCGAAAGTGACATCAGCGAAAAGCATCCGGTCGCCATAGCTTTTGGTCAGACCCTCTATCTGCAGAAACGAATTCAGTGCCATAACACAAAATTAGATATTTTTTGCCGCCCTGTGAAATTTTTGCAGGTTATATGCGTCAAATTAAAATAAAGGAATAACTTTGGACAAATTTTTCATGCAATGGACAATATACTTGAAGTAAACGGTGTCAGCAAGCACTATACCGGCCACAAAGCCCTCGACGACGTGAGCATAAGCATCGCCAGGGGCACAGTGTATGGT
>JAIDKJ010000193.1 GCA_029051835.1 Paramuribaculum sp.
AGTTTAAGGAGCTTGAGGGCGAACTGGTCACAGGTGAGGTGTATCAGACATGGGCGCGCGAAACGCTGCTGCTCGACGATGACAAGAACGAACTGCTGCTCCCCAAGAGCGAGTCGATACCCGGCGACTTCTTCCGCAAGGGCGAAACCGTAAGGGCCGTTGTGGCGAATGTCGACAACAAAAACAACAATCCGAAGATCACCGTCAGCCGCACGAGCGAGAACTTCCTCCGCCGCCTGTTTGAGCTTGAAGTGCCCGAGATCCACGATGGACTCATCAGCATACGTGCCGTAGCCCGCATCCCGGGCGAGCGCGCCAAGATAGCCGTTGAGAGCTACGACGAGCGTATTGATCCCGTGGGAGCCTGCGTAGGCGTCAAGGGATCGCGCATCCACGGCATCGTGCGTGAGCTGCGCAACGAGAATATCGACGTGATCAACTACACCTCCAACCCCTCGCTGTTCATACAGCGTGCGCTCAGTCCCGCTCGTGTGTCGACTATCCGCATTGACGAGGAGGAGAAAAAAGCCGAAGTGTTCCTGCGTCCCGAAGAGGTGTCGCTTGCCATCGGCAAACAGGGTCTCAACATCAAGCTCGCATCGATGCTCACCGGCTATGTGATCGACGTCTACCGCGAGAGCGACGAGGTGCAGGAAGAGGATATCTATCTCGACGAATTCAAGGACGAGATCGATCCCTGGGTGATCGAAACCCTCAAGAATATGGGACTCGTCACGGCCAAGAACGTGCTTGCGATGCCGCGTCAGGAGATCATCGACAAGGCCGATCTCGAAGAGTCGACCGTCGACCAGCTTCTTCAGGTGCTCCGCGCCGAATTCGAGGATCTTCCCGAAAGCGGCGAAGAGACGGCTGCCGAGGCTTGATCCTGCATGACCGGTGACAACTCTCCTCAAACGAACAACAAAAACTGTCAAAACATTATATGGCGAGAACGAAAATAAGTAAAATAGCAAGGGACTTCAATGTGGCCCTCCCCACACTGATCGACTTCCTGCGCAAGAAAGGCATCACCATCGAGGATAACCCCAACGCACGTATCGACGACAGCGTGCTCGATATTATCGTCAAGGAATACCAGACCGACAGGGTTCAGAAGACCAAGAGCGACAATCTCTCCGGCGACCGTCACGGCAAGACCACCAAGGAGCGCCAGCCCGAACAGCGTCAGGCTTCTGAAATCAAAATCGAGGCGCCGGTGCAGCAGGGTCCCAAAGTGGTGGGACATAGCGAGCGCGGCGCGGGCAAACCGGTGGTGACCGAACCGACACGACCGGCTGCCGACGAGGCCGTCAAGGCCGAGGCACCGGTGCAGCCCGCTGCCGTTTCAGAGCCTGTGGCCGAAGCAGCGCCGGTTGTAGAGCCCGCGGCTCCTGTTGAAGAGAAGAAGGAGCCTGTAGCGGCAGAGCCGGTAAAGTCGGAGCCTGAAGTCAAGCCGGCCGCACCCGAAACGCCCGAGGTCAAGGCGCCCGAGGCCGCTGTGCCCGTAGCGGAGGCTCCGAAGCCTGCCGCAGAGCCTGCGCCTGCTCCTGCGCCTGAGGCTGCCGCTCCCGCGGAAGCTCCCGGCAAAGAGGCTGCCGCGCCTGCGGCCGATGCCGTGTTCAGCCCCAACGCTCGTCCGACACTGAATATCAATGTTGTCGGCAAGATCGACCTTTCGGCTATCAACCAGTCGACACGTCCTCGCCGCAAAAGTAAAGAAGAGAAGCGCAACGACCGTATCGCCGCCAGCCGTCAGGGCCAGGGCGCTGCCGCAGGAGGAACGGCAGCCGCAGGCGACCGCAAGAAGCGCAAGCGTATCGGAGGAAAAGAGAAGATCGATATAGAGAAGACCGCACAGCAGTCGACTCAGAACGGAGGCGGACAGCGCCAGAACCAGCAGAAGGGCGATCGCGACCGTCAGCGCGGACGCGACCGTCAGCGTCATGGCTCGCAGTCGCATTCGGAAGTGACCGAGGAGGATGTTCAGAGGCAGGTCAAGGAAACTCTCGCCCGCCTGACCAACAAGGACAAGGGTCTGAAGAAATCGGCCAAATGGCGTAAGGAGAAGAAGGAGATCAACGCCGAGCGCGAACGCGAGGCTCACGAGCAGGAAGCTGCCGAGAGCCGTGTGCTGAAGCTGACGGAGTTCGTGACCGCCAACGACCTTGCATCGCTCATGGATGTGCCTGTCAACAAGGTTATAGGCACCTGTATGAGCCTCGGAGTTATGGTCAGCATCAATCAGCGTCTTGACGCCGAAACCATCAATATCGTGGCCGAGGAATTCGGTTTCGAAACCGAATATGTTTCGGCCGAGGTGGTTGAAGCCATCAATCAGGAGGAGGATTCGGAGGATCAGCTCGTCAGCCGTCCGCCGATCGTTACTGTCATGGGCCACGTGGACCACGGCAAGACCTCGCTGCTCGACTATATACGCAAAGCCAACGTGATTGCCGGCGAGGCCGGAGGCATCACACAGCATATCGGCGCCTACAACGTGAAGCTCGCCGACGGACGTCATATAACCTTCCTCGACACTCCGGGCCACGAGGCGTTTACCGCCATGCGTGCCCGAGGCGCGAAGGTGACCGACATCTGTATCATCATCGTGGCGGCCGACGACAATGTCATGCCGCAGACCGTCGAGGCTATCAATCATGCTTCGGCTGCCGGTGTGCCTATCGTGTTTGCCATCAATAAGATCGACAAGCCTGCCGCTAATCCCGACAAGGTGAAGGAGGAGCTTGCCAACATGAATTACCTCGTTGAGGAGTGGGGTGGCAAATACCAGTCGCAGGATATCTCGGCCAAGAAGGGTACGGGAGTCGAGGAACTGATGGAGAAGGTGCTGCTTGAGGCCGAGATGCTCGATCTGAAGGCCAATCCCGACCGCCGCGCCACAGGCTCGATCATCGAGTCGTCGCTCGACAAGGGACGCGGATATGTGGCTACGGTGCTCGTGCAGAACGGCACTCTCCGTGTGGGCGACGTGATACTGGCCGGAACCCATTTCGGACGCATCAAGGCGATGTTCAACGAGCGCAACCAGCGCATCAAGGAGGCCGGACCGTCAGAACCGGCTCTGATACTCGGTCTGAACGGCGCTCCGACCGCAGGCGATACATTCAATGTGATGGAGGCTGAGTCGGAGGCTCGTGAGATAGCCAACAAGCGTGAGCAGCTCCAGCGCGAGCAGGGCGCACGTACCAAGAAGATACTTACCCTGGAGGATATCGGCCGCCGCCGTGCCATAGGCAACTTCCAGGAGCTGAACATCATCGTCAAGGGCGACGTCGACGGTTCGATCGAGGCTCTGAGCGACTCGCTGATCAAGCTCTCCACCGAGGAGATTCAGGTCAACGTGCTTCACAAGGCCGTGGGCGAGATCTCCGAGAGCGATGTCACTCTCGCTGCCGCTTCCGATGCCATCATCATCGGATTCCAGGTGCGTCCGTCGCAGGCAGCGCGCCGCGAAGCTGAGCGCGAAGGAGTGCAGATCCGCCTCTATTCGGTCATCTATCAGGCCATAGAGGAGGTGAAGGACGCTATGGAGGGAATGCTTGCGCCCGAAATCAAGGAGGAGGTGATCGGTACGGCCGAAGTGCTCCAGACCTACAAGATTTCCAAGGTGGGCACCGTGGCCGGATGTATCGTGCGCGAGGGCAAGCTCAAGCGTTCGTGCAAGGTGCGCGTGATACGCGGAGGCATCGTGCGCCACACCGGCGAGCTCGATTCGCTCAAGCGTTTCAAGGACGATGTGAAGGAGGTGCTGTCGGGTTACGACTGCGGTCTGAATCTCCACAACTACAACGACCTTCAGGAGGGCGATATGATCGAGGCCTTCGAAGAGGTGGAAGTGAAGAAGACGCTTTGATAGCCCATATCAATATCGGATCAAATATCGGCGACCGTCATGCTCTTATAGGGCGGGCGGTCGCTGCCGTTTGCCGCCGTTTTCCCGGGGCGAGGGCGAGCCGGCCGGTGGAGTCGGAGCCGTGGGGCTTCGAGAGCGAGAATGCGTTTGTCAATGTCGGGATGATGATTGACTGCGACCTGCATCCCGAGTGCCTGCTTTCGGTGCTGCTTGAGATAGAGCGGAGTGTGGGCGACGGCTCGTCGCATCGCGATGCTTCGGGAGGGTATGCCGACCGTATGATCGACATAGATCTGATCGACTACGGGCGTATGGTCTATATGAGCAGCCGACTGATGCTCCCTCATCCGCAGGCGGCTGCGCGCCGCTTTGTGATGGAGCCGCTGCTGGAGCTGGAGCCGGGCTACCGCTCTCCGCTTGCATAAGGAAGGCCGTAACGGACGGTCAGTAGGATAGCGACAGCGCGTCGATCCAAAGAGTGCTGCCTCTGTAGGTCGATGTGACTGGATCGGCCACGGTCAGCACCGAAGCGGTTTCCTCGTCTATTGTGCCGACCGATGTCGATGAAGCGAGAAGCACCTTTATTTTTGTGGCTTTGACTCCCGGCGCGTTGTAGCTCAGCGGAACTGTAAAGGCTGTGTAGCCTGTGGCCGTCGGCAGAGCCGCTTCGGCTCGGGCTATGGTCATTTCTGCGCCTTCGGGCGAGAGGCCGATCACTTCCACTCTGACGAGTCCGCGTTCGCTGACGGTAGGTGATCCGGGAATATATTTGTAGAATCCGTTCAAGGCCATCGGGCGCGAAGTGAATTCGATTCCTTCGTCGTAGCTTTCGGTCAGTGTGGCCGGATCGAAGCTGTATGATCCGAGAAACAGGCGTCCGGCTGCTCTGTGCGACGGGCGAGGCACGTTGAGGCTATATTCCGTATATGGTGTTCCGGTCTGGCGGTAGTCGGGTATCTCCGGTCCGTCGACATCCCATCCGACGCTCTGTATGCGCACTCCGTAGGAGTTGAGATATGCGTCGAGCACCGCCTCTGTGGAGGGTTGCATATACCAGGTGTTGTGACGGGTGGCCGCCGTGCAGAATGTCTTTGCATTGACGTTGGCCCAGCTTTGCGGAGCCTCCTGCTTGATTGTCACGCGGTTTTGTCTGTTGAATATGCCCACTATGGTCTGTGAGTAGCGTCCTCCGCTCGGCAGATCGCGGTAGTCCACCGATTTCTTGCGTTCCTCGAAGTCGGCGTTGGGGAGCTGATGGGCTTTTTCGGTAACGATGTCGACCGGTGCGGTGAAGTCGTTGTTGCCGCGCGGCTGTGCGAGCACCGTTGCGCGCAGTGTATATCGGGTGTCGGCTTTGAGTCCGGTGACGGTGATCACGCCGTTGTCCTCCATGCGCGCCAGTTCAAGGGTCGGTTCGCCGTTGGCATAGATCGATGCGTTGCGGGTGATGTAGGATGTCAGTCCGGGTTCGGGTGAATCGATCATCACCACGGCGCTATGGGAAAACGCGTCGACGCTGATGGTGAATTCGGGAGCGCGACGGCGTATCGAGGCTGCGGCCTTGACGGCGCCGCAATACAGGAGTCTTGCTCCGATATCTGACTGTCCGGGGGGTACGTCGAATCTGATTGTCGAACTGCCGGCGCCCTGTGTGCGTATGATTTCCGATGGTGGCGCCCATAGTCCGTCCTCGCCGAGAAGCTCTATGCCTATGTCGTCGAGCGATGCTTCGGCAGGGAGCGATATGCGCATCGTGCAGCTGTCGATACCCATCACGGCCTCGCTGACGGCGGTCAGCCTGACATCTACGTCGTCAAGCGCCACGACAAGCACGGTAGGCTCCGATTCGATATTGGTGCGCGTGCGGGCCTGAAGCTGCAGCCGGTGTTGTCGCGCTCCGTCCGACAGGCGCAGCTTCGGCACTACATCGGTGAAATCCACCGTCAAACCTCCGTCGGCAGTGCGGTCCACTGCCAGTCCGAGCGCGCGCATGGCCGCCATGTCGCTTTCGGAGGCGAAAATGAGGTCGGTTTCCGCCGGCCATCCTTGGCCGAGAAGGGTGGGGGAGTTGGTGCTCAGGTAGAGTCCGGCCAGCTGTGAGGCGTCGGCGGCGGTGGCGCTGATGCTCTGTTCGGGCGTGGCTCCTTCGGCTATCTGGAGCAGAGTGCCGTCGGCAAATCCCTCGCATGTGATCACGGGTGCTTTGGCTGCAAGCAGTTGTGGAGTCAGGCGTATCGTCACGTCGTCGGTCGATATCCGCTCGTCGAGCGAGAGGGTGACGGCGGGCACCTCTGGGTTGTCGGTCGACAGGGTGAGTGTGGCCGTATAGCAGTGGCGGGGGAGGGCGTTCTTGATGCGGGTCATGTAGACGGAGCAGCTACGGCCGTCGGCGAGCGTCAGGCTCAGGCTGACGTCGATGTCGCCCGGCCGAAGGAATACGTAGCGCGTTTCGTCGGAGGCGAAGTCTATGTATCGGCCGCCGTGGCTGTGGAATGTCACCGAACAGGCGGCGAAGTATTCGCTGAATCCGCTGGTGAAGTCGACGTCGAGCATCGTGTTTGCCAGTGTGCACACCACTTCAGGCTGTGCCTCCTCGCCGCCGTGAAGCGCGAATTTGGCCGATCCGGTGAAGTAGGGACAGTCAAATCCCTCGGTCATGTCAGTCCCGGAGGAGATGTCGAGCATGTATTCGCCTGCGAGAAAAGGCTGGTCGGTGGGGAAGTCGGCCATCCGCGTCCATGAATGCGACAGCGAACCGTCGGCGGTGGCGAGAGTGCCGCTCATCTCTTCGGGCAGCGGGACAGTGCCTACGGTGGGTTGCGACGGTCCGGCGTTGTCATCGTCTATCACTGTCGGGTCGATGGTGATGACGGGACGTATCATGCCGCTGTCGTTGACGGGCGACGACGAATCGGACGCGCAGCTGCCGAGCATGGCAAGCATCATTACGGCCATGATCGTCGAGAATATGGTGTGCGGGAGTGTATGCTGATGTATCAATGTGTGCTGGTTATTATCAAAAGTCCGTAAAGTTAATAAATATAGGTTAACCGAATTTGTAGCGCCCGCTTAAATATGGTTAAATTTGCACTTTCGTTTTTTTATAGATACTTGAACTTATGACAAAGCGTATTATTGTGGCGCTGGTGATGGCCCTGTCGATGTGTGGCGTGGCTGATCTTAAGGCGCAGACCGACCTCCGCAGCCTTATCGGCGGCATTCTCGGAACCAACACGGCTGTAACCCTTGAGTCGGTGGCCGGAACATGGAGCTACGACTCTCCGGCGGTGACTTTCAAGTCCGACAATCTGCTGAAGAAGGCGGGTGGAGCGGCGGCAGCGACGGCTGTCGAGAAGAAGCTTGAACCGTACTACAAAACGGCCGGACTCGACAAGATGGAGGTGACATTTTCGCCCGATTCCACCTTCACCATGAAGCTCGGACGCATGAGTCTCGGTGGCACCGTGGAGCCGGCGGCAAAGGATTCCGACGCTACGATGACTCTCTGCTTCAAGCTCGGCGGCAAGGTGCCGATGGGAAGCATGGACGCCTATATAAAGCGCAACGGCAAGAATAGCATCGACCTGACGTTCGACGTGTCGAAGCTGATATGGATTATCGACAAGGTGGCAGCCGTTAGCGGCAGCGCCTCGGCGCAGGCCATGTCGAAGATACTGTCGTCTTACGAGGGTATAACGGCAGGCTTCACCTTGCGTCCGGCGGCTGCGAAATGAATAAGATCCGGGCGTAAGGTGAAGCCTTGAGAGAAACGGTATGTTATCCGAGCATCGACAGTGCGGCTTTGTAGTCGGGCTCGTCGGTGATCTCGCCTACGAGCTGCACATATTCGACCTTGCGGTGCTTGTCAATGATAATGACGGCGCGGGCGAGCAGTCCGGCCAGCGGGCCGTCGGTCATCATCACTCCGTAGTTCTGGCCGAACAGCGGCGAGCGGAAGGCTGAGGCGAATGTCACGCCGGTGATCCCTTCGAGAGTGCAGAAGCGTTTCATCGCGAAGGGTAGATCCATCGACACGCACACCACGGCTGTGTCGTCGAGCCGGGCGGCCTCCTCGTTGAAGCGGCGCACCGACCGGGCGCACACCTCGGTGTCGAGGCTCGGGAAGATGTTGAGCACGATGCGCTTGCCGGCGAAGCTGTCGAGCGAGCAGTCCGACAGATCGGCTGCCGCCAGATGGAATGCCGGTGCGGGCTGTCCTACCACGGGCGGCTCTCCGTAGGTGTGGCAGGGTTGTCCTTTGAAATAGATAGTCTGCATAGTTGATATTATCGTTATTATGACATGGTGGCCGGCCGGTTATTGGCCGGCTACCGTCGTTTTCTGTATAACGTCGGTGGCCAGATTATTGTTGTATCCCACGATGATGTCGGCCACCCGGCCGTCCTTGCCGCAGATGATGGCTGCGGGCAGGGTGGCGGCGCCGCAGTCGCGGGCGAGTCCGCGGGCGCTGATGAGTGTGGTTTCGCCGAGTCGGGAAGGCCCTGTGAGCGCCTCGATGGTGTCGATATGGTTGCCTGTGAATGCCC
>JAIDKJ010000194.1 GCA_029051835.1 Paramuribaculum sp.
TCAAGTATGCGGCCCGACGGTTCGGACGACAATATCGCCACAGTCTTCAGCTCGCCTTTGCGTGTCGGTCCGTCGGACACCCAGCAGTTGTCATATCCTTTTCCGTAGTTGAGAGCAGGGAAGTCGGTCTTTATGTCGCGTCCGATCTTTTTGGGTGCGGTGAAGTCCATGGGAGTGCCTGCCACCGGAGCCAGCTCGCCTGTGGGGATGAGCGTGTCGTCGGTGGGAAGATACCGGCTGCAGGCAAGCTGCAGCTCATGGTCGAGTATCGAACCGGCATTGTGTCCTTCGAGATTCCAGTAGGCGTGGTTGGTGAGATTGACCACTGTCGGAGCGTCGGTGTCGGCCTGCAGGCGCAGCGTCAGCACGTTGTCGTCGGTCCATGTATATGTGGCTTTCACCTTGAGGTTGCCGGGGTATCCTTCTTCGCCGTCGTGACTCGTGCGGCAAAATGTCACGGTGCCCTCTTCGGTATTGGCTTCGGAGTCCCAGATGCGGTTCATGAAGCCTGTCGGTCCTCCGTGCAGTGCGTTCGGCCCGTTGTTTATGGCCAGTGTATACTCCTTGCCGTCGAGCGTGAAGCGGCCTTTGGCTATACGGTTGGCGAAGCGTCCGGGCACTTTTCCGGCGCAGGGACCGTCGTCAATATAGTCGGCCGGATCGGCATATCCGATCACGATGTCGTCGAGCTTACCGTTGCGGTCGGGCACTTCTGTCTTGACGATGCCTGCTCCGAGCGACGACAATGTGACGCTTGCTCCATTGGCGTTGGTAAGCGTATAGAGAGTAATTTCGCCCATCGGTGACGGGGCGGTCTGTCGGGAGATTTTCATGATTTAGTAGCTTATGGTAATGATTATGCAAAGTTAATGTTTTCGTCGGCTTTTTTTGACATTTGATGCGATAATTTGACCGTCCGTAGCGACATTTGGCTCGTTGGACGGTCAGTTTATGCGGTTTGTCACTCCCGACGGTATGTTGACCAGACGGTCGGCTATGTCGCGGCTCACTCTGATGCCGTCGGTTGTGGCGGATTCCCACATTTTCAGATTCGGCATCAGCTGCCAGACCGGACGTGTCTGGATGCCTCGGCTGTTGGTATACTCCAGGAAAGCGTCGCGTGCGGCTCGGTCGGGGAGCAATATGGCATTTAGCCAGTAGTTCGACCGTGTCCCTTCCGGTTCGCTCACGAATTCTATTCCGTCGATGTTTTCGAAGTATCGGCGGTATGCATCGGCGGTCAGGCGTTTGTCGGCTATGAAGTCAGGCAGTTGTTCAAGCTGCGCGCATCCGAGGGCGGCGTTGATATTGGGCATCCTGTAGTTATATCCGACTGCGTCATGGACAAACTCCCATCGGTGGGGCACTTTGGCCTGAGTGGTGAGATGTTTCGCACGTCGTGCCATAGCCTCGTCGGTCAGCAGCAGCATTCCTCCTCCGCCGGTAGTGATAGTCTTGTTGCCGTTGAAACTCAATGCTCCGATGGGGGCGATGGTGCCGGTATGGCGTCCGTGATATAGCGACCCGACGCTTTCGGCTGCGTCCTCTACGAGATTGATATGCCAGCGGTCGCACACCTCGACAAGGCGGTCGAGCCGAGCCGGGTGGCCGAACGTGTGCATCACTACAGCGGCGCTGATGCGCGCTCCGGTGGTCTTGTTTCGGCAATGCCCTGTGTCGTCGACGTCGGCGTTGGCTTCAAGCCATGCCTCAAGAGCGTCGGGTGACAGACCGAGCGTAGCCCTGTCGATGTCGATAAATACCGGATTCGCTCCCGTATATGCGATTGCATTGCATGTGGCGATAAACG
>JAIDKJ010000195.1 GCA_029051835.1 Paramuribaculum sp.
GGGGCACCCAGGCGAAAGCCCCTCGGTCCTCATCACCGAAGCGATGCGCGGCTACCGAGCCATACTACGCAACCCCCAGGGAGAGCGCTTCATGGAAAAATACGACCAACGGCTCGAACTCGCCCCACGCGACGTCGTGGCCCGCGCCATCGATTCGGAAATGAAAGCCGGAGGGTACGACCACGTCTACCTCGACGTCACCCACAAAGCCCCCGAAGAAACGCGCCACCACTTCCCGAACATCTACGCCAAATGCCTCTCGCTCGGCATCGACATCACCAAAGACTTCATACCGGTGGCACCCGCGGCCCACTACCTCTGCGGAGGCATTGTCGTCGACACCAACGCCGAGTCGAGCATACGGCGCCTCTACGCCGTAGGCGAATGCTCCTGCACCGGACTCCACGGCGGCAACCGGCTGGCCTCCAACTCGCTCATCGAAGCCGTGGTCTACGCTGAAGCCGCCGCACGCCACGCCATCGAACACGCCCACGGCTACCAGCTGCGCGACGACGTGCCGCTATGGAACGACGAAGGCACCTCACACCCCGAGGAAATGGTGCTCATCACACAGAGCGCACGAGAAGTCGGACAGATCATGAGCGCCTACGTGGGCATCGTACGCTCCGACCTGCGACTCGACCGGGCATGGAACCGCCTCGACATACTCTACGAGGAAACCGAACGCCTGTTCAAGCAGTCGAAAGTATCGAGAGCCATCTGCGAGCTGCGCAACATCATCAACGTGGGCTACCTCATCATGCGCCAGGCCAAGGAACGCAAGGAATCAAGAGGACTCCACTACACCATCGACTATCCGCCACGCCCACACAACGAAACCGACGCATAAAGCGTTTATAAGTCACACACCACCGACATGCGCAGACTGCTGACATACCTCACGCTCTCAATCGCGGCCGCACTGACAGCAGCCGCGCAGACCGACATCGAGGTAACCGTTCCGGTCGTCGAAAACCCCTCGGCGCTGCGCAACATCTACAAGGGCTACTACTGGACCGACATCGACGGCGAACACGTGAAGATGATCGTGCTCAACGAAGTGACCGTATTCCCACCGCTGAAATTCAAAAACAAGAAAGAGGAGGAATTCTACTGGCGCACAGTGCGCGACGTCAAAAAGACCCTACCCTACGCCAAACTAATCTGCGCCACCCTCCTCGAAACATACGAATACATCGAAACATTCCCCACACAGCGCGAACGCGAGGAATACCTCAAAAAAATGGAGGACGAGATATTCAAGCAATACAAGCCCGTGCTCAAGAAATTCACCAAAAGCCAGGCACAGCTGCTCATAAAACTCATCCGCCGCGAAACCGACCAGAGCTCCTACAACATCATCAAAGCATTCCTCGGATCGTTCAGAGCCGGATTCTGGCAGACGTTCGGACGCTTCTTCGGAGTCAACCTCAAAGGCGATTACCGCCCCGACACCGACCGCAAGGACGCAATCATAGAGCGCATAGCCGTAAAAGTAGAGGACGGACTGCTCTGACCCTCCCCCGCAAAACAAAAAAACTCAGGCGCCGCGTCACCCTATTGTGACACAGCGCCTGTTGCTTTATATTTTGCGATCCGGATGGCGGGCGGAGTCAGAACGGTTCAGATGGCAGGAGCGTGGCAGCGAGGGCCGACGGGAGTTGACTGATGGTCAATGACCGAGGCCGGGCTGCCGCGCGACGACCCGGATGGGCCGTTATCACGACGCCCCTTAAGACGCCCCTTAAACGGTCAGGATCTCCTTCTCCTTAGCCGCAAACACCTCGTCGATACGCTTCAGATACTTGTCGTGAAGCTTCTGCACGCTTGCCTCGGCATCCTTCTCCACATCCTCGGGCATACCCTGCTTCACAGCCTTCTTCAGACCGTCGATAGCATCGCGGCGAGCATTGCGCACCGACACCTTGGCCTGCTCGGCCTCAGCCTTCGACTGCTTCACCAGCTGCTTGCGGCGCTCCTCGGTCAGCGGCGGAATCGACAGACGTATCACCTCGCCATTGTTCTCAGGCGTGATGCCAAGCTCCGAATTGATGATCGCCTTCTCGATCTCCTTGAACATCGGCTTCTCCCACGGAGTGATAGTGATAGTGCGCGCATCAGGCACAGCCACATTGGCCACCTGCGACACAGGCACCGCGCTACCGTAGTACTCCACCCTGATACCGTCGATGATCTTCGGATTCGCCTTTCCGGCACGGATATGGGCGAGAGCCTCGTCGAGATAAGCCACTGCAAGCTCCATCTTCTCCTCTGCGGGAGCTAAAAAATCATTGGGTTCCATATTTCAGTTATTTGATTTGTTGTCAGAAAAAAATGTCAGAGGTCAGTCCACCAGAGTGCCTATAGGCTCGCCGGCTATCACCTTGGCCAGATTGCCGGGAGGATCCATGCAGAACACCACTATCGGCAGACCATTCTCCTTACACAGAGCCGTAGCCGTCAGATCCATCACCTTCAGGCCGCGATTGTACACCTCGTCATAGCTGATCTCGCTGAACTTCGTGGCCGTCGGATCCTTCTCCGGATCGGCGGTATAGATACCGTCTACGCGTGTACCCTTGAGCATCACGTCGGCCTCCACCTCTATGCCGCGCAGAGCGCTGCCCGTATCGGTGGTGAAGAACGGATTGCCCGTACCGCCGGCTATGATCGCCACCTCGCCACGCTTCAGCGCCTCGATTGCCTTCCACTTGCTGTAATGCTCGCCGATCGGAAACATATTTATCGCCGTCAGCACACGCGCCGGCTGTCCCACAGCCTCCAGAGCCGAACTGAGCGCAAGCGAATTGATCACAGTCGCGAGCATACCCATCTGGTCACCCTTCACACGGTCGAAACCACGCGTAGCGCCCGACAGTCCGCGGAAAATATTGCCGCCACCTATCACGATGGCCACCTCCACGCCCGACGAAGCGATCTCCTTGATCTGCTCGGCATACTGGCCGAGGCGTTCCGTATCGATGCCGGTGCCCTTGGCTCCGGCGAGTGATTCGCCGCTCAGCTTGAGCAGCACGCGCTGGTATTTAGATCTCATCTCAAATATTTTTTTGTTTCTGCAAAAATAATCGTTTGCCCCGAATTGTGCAATTCGTGTATTTACATTTTCACCTTATCCTCGCACTATGAGATAATAACTCCTCAGAAAACATCTCCTACAGGACAGTCCTCGCCAACGAGTTGCCATTCTCCGGCAAAACTGTCATTACGACGATTGCCGACGTCATTCTCGCCGCCTACGACTACCGCCGCGTCGTCACCGCCTGACCCGCCGACATTTTGCCGTTTCGTGCAAATTCAGCCAAAAACATTTTGCCGTTTCGTGCAAATTCAGCCAAAAACATTTTGCCGTTTCGTACACAGCAGCTAATTTTGCGGTAAACTACAATCAATTACGCGCACCCATGGATCAGAT
>JAIDKJ010000196.1 GCA_029051835.1 Paramuribaculum sp.
CATCAGAAGATCCTGAATGATGGTAGCGATGCGAAGGTGAGGAGTAGTCGGATTGCGCAGTATGACTGCGATAACTACGCTTGCCATCACAAGACAAACTGCCGCAACGCATATAAAAAACAATAACCTACGGCCTTCATCGACATTAAACTTCAAAGGCTCACGATTATTTGATGTAGAAATCCGAGGTAAGTCTGACATATTCTTCAGTATATTGATTGGAATTTGTTCTGATATTCAATTGTTCACATTCGGCGGCAACAAGCATGTCCGCGTCGCGTGCAAGCTCCCATAATACACGGCGGGCCTTGCGCTTCGGATTGGTATGGACAACGCATCGGCGCACAACCGTCATACGGTGGAGCGACGACAGCCACTCGATCTCGTCGGAAGCCTCGACAGGTGTGACCATAGCCAGTCGTCCACCATGACGCAACATCGCAGGAGCCGACGATATGATCCATTCAAAATTCATGCTTCCCTGATGTCGCGCCATAGCACGCGCTTTGTCGGGCGACACCAGAGGACTATCGAAAAACGGCGGATTAGTGATGACCAGATCCGCTTTTCCGAAACTGTGCGAGGTTGCATCGCCTACAACGACATCTATCGCTCCCGCCCAGGGTGACAAGGCCACATTGCCGATAGCCTCGACGGCTGCCAAAGCATCAATCTCCATGGCGGTGACATGTCCTACGCCGCGCTGACAAAGCATGAGCGACAGTATTCCGCACCCGGCTCCAAGATCGATAGCCGAAGACACACCGTCGACCGACACCCAGGCGCCAAGCAAGACACTGTCAGTGCTTACTTTCATGGCGCACTCACGGTTGCACACCGCGAATCGCTTAAACCTGAAAACGTTTTCTCTGTCGGGATTCCTGCTCATTATCGTGCAAAATTAAGCAACTCCCGAAACAAATTATTAACTTTACGCTCTAAAAATTGAAAACAAGATGGATATAAAGTCTGCTAAATTTGAAATAAGCAATAGCGATTACCGTAAATGTCCCGACGGCGGACTGCATGAATATGCGTTCATCGGACGGTCAAACGTAGGAAAATCTTCATTGATCAACATGCTGACCGGACGCAAGAATCTGGCCATGACATCGTCGACTCCCGGCAAGACAATGCTTATAAATCATTTCAAGATCAACGACAGCTGGTATATAGTCGACCTGCCCGGTTACGGCTACGCCCAGCGTGGCAAGGACAGCAGGGCGCAGCTTCAGAAGATGATACAGGGTTACATACTCAACCGCACTCAGATGACCAACCTGTTTCTACTTATAGATTCCCGTCATTCACCGCAGAAAATAGATGTGGAGTTTATGGAATGGCTGGCGGAGAACGAAGTGCCTTTCAGCATAGTTTTCACAAAAACCGACAAGCTCAGCAAGGAGAACGCCCGCAAAAACGTGGAGAGCTATTGCAACAAACTGCTCGAAACATGGGAATGCCTGCCTCCGGTATTTGTCACATCAAGCGCACAGGGGAGCGGAAAAGAGGAACTGCTGACATACATTGATGAGCTTAACAGTCTTCCGACCAAATAAACCAAACACGCGTGGATATTGTTGCTATATTGTAATTACTCATCTAAAAAACAGCAACAATCATGAAAGAAAACGAAAAAAAGTGTGGTTGCAGTTGCAAAAAGAGCGCCCATGCCACCGATCAGGAAGCGAAAGAATATCCCGGCATAGCCGCCGACCGAGGCCTTGATAACAAAGTCGACAAGGAACTTGTGAAGCAGGCCACCAAGGAATTAAACAACAACCATCAGGGCAACAATTGAAGTGTTGCATATCTGACCCACCTGAGCTATAGGCTCTCTTCGGCGACATAAGCACCACAATAACAGACAGATGAGTCTATTAAAACCGCTGTATCCGATAAAAACCGACCAAAAAATCTGCAAAAAAACACACGAAAATGTTGCAGGTTTCAAAAATTAGTTCTACCTTTGCACCGTCGAAACCCGAAAAGGGCAAGACAACATAGATGGTGAGCATAGTTCAGTTGGTTAGAACGTCGGATTGTGGTTCCGAAGGTCGTGGGTTCGAATCCCACTGTTCACC
>JAIDKJ010000197.1 GCA_029051835.1 Paramuribaculum sp.
TCTCTATGCCGTGGTGTTCGATGGTAGTCTGGATCTCGCCTATTTTATTGATGTATGCGTCGAGAAAGTGGCGTGCCACTCCCTGGTCGGCCGTGTTGTCAAGCAGCAGGGTGGCCATCTGGCGCAGATAGTCGCAGATACGGTCGGTGCGGTCGGTCAGTCTGACGGCTGTGAATATCGGCGCCAGAGCGGGGTAGTGATCCTGTATGAGGCTCTCCTCGACTCTGAACAGTCGGCTGCTCAATATCTCGTCGGCCAGTGCGTCGGCTTCGTCGGGCGATACTCTGCGCACGTTGGGATCGACCAGCAGATTGCTGACATCCTCGTGGAAGAATGTCGGGCCGTTGCGCCCTTCGCGCGAGTGCATCTGCAGGGCTGTGATAAGTCGCAGCAGTGTCGACACCGGGCTTTGACGGAACGGAAATCCCATTGTGACGTTGATGTCGGTGATCTCTTCCGGCATGTTGTGGACGAGGGGCACGAACAGCGATTCGTCGGGCAGTACGACGGCGGTGTCTATGGCATTCGACGGATCGGCGATATTTCCGTTGCCGATCCAGTCCGACAGTGTCTGCGAGGCAGCATATATCTGGGCCATGTTGCCCGGCACTCCGACAATATCTATCACCGGTGACGGCATAGGTTTTGTATCGCAGTCGAGCGGATATATCGACGGGAATTCAGCCATGTTGGAGCGAATGAACCGTCCGGCCGGATTATCGGCGCTCAGCAGTATCGGCGAGTCGCAGTCCCAGTAGAAGTCGGCCATGCCTCTGTCGCGAAGCCGGCTGAAAATCATATGTTCGGAGGTCGACAGCAGATTGAACCCGATGAATACATAGCGCCGGTAGGGCATACGGCGGAGTGCGTCGCCCTTGCGTATGGCGTCGGCGGCCTCTCTGAAGATGGCTCCCGATGTGGTCAGTCTGCGCGACCGCAGGGCATCGCGATAGCGGTGATAGAGCTGAGCCATGACCTCCCACAACCGGAGAAATTTTGTGTGGACTGTCGATTGGCCGCGGCTGTCGACGTGGGTCCAGAAGTTCTCTACCGACATCTGGCTGCGGTCTTCGCCCCAGTATCGCTTTATTGCCTCTACCTGCTCGGGAGTGAGGTAGTTGGAATTGATCTCTTTGAATCGCTTGGCGTTGACAAATATCTTGTCTGGGTCAGCGAGATAACGGTCAACATCGTTGAAATCGTTGATAAGCATGTCGCCCCAGAAGGCAAAGCGGTCGAAGTCGAGCGCGTCGTCGGCCGAGGCGGTGGTCTGCTCGTCGAGTATCCGGCGATATTCCTTGAACATGACGAAAAGCGCCTCAAGGCGTCCGGCCTCTCGTGCGCGAGAGAAGCCGGCCACAAAGGAGTTGATCGTCTTGGTGCGTATGTTTCTGATGCGGCCCTCTGATTCCTGCTCTATGGCTTCACGGAAAAATGTAGCGGAGCGCTTGTTGGGAAAGACAAAACACACCCTGCCTATGTCGTCGGCCTCATTGGCTATATAACGGCTGGCTATACGGCGCAGAAACGATTTCATTGCTTGAGGAGCAGTATGATTTTGATGGCTACGTCGAGATTGATTATCTTGCCGTTGCCGTTGCCGGCTATGTCTGTTCGTGCGTCGTCGAAGGTGGCTATGATCTTCTCGACATTGTTTTCGTTGATAAACCTGGAGAAGTTTACGCTGAACTGCTGCTCCTCGCGGCTCATGTAGTTGAGCTTGTCCACTCTGAAGTTGTAGACGAAGTTTTCTCTCGTCAGACGCGCGCAGTAGTCATAGAATTTGATCTCTTTCTCTCTGCCCAGAGCGGCGAGTTCCGATGCAAGTCCTCGCAGGTCGGCGATTTTACGCTGGTAGGCGAGTCGCATCAGGCGGGTGAAGAATTCGAAGAACGCATGGGTGTCGCTGCGTGTGTCGATCATCCTCAGGGCGGCCGTGGCGGAGCCTTCGGCATTGTGGGCCAGCATCAGCGCTTCGGCGGGATCTATGGCGTGGCGCTCGGTAAGGTAGGCGGCAACTGCTTCGTCGGGCAGGCGCTTCACCTCTATGCGCTGCAGGCGGGAGTAGATGGTCGGCAGGATTTTGCCCGGCTCGTCGCTGACCATGATGAACATGGTGTCGGGATATGGCTCTTCGATAAGCTTCAGGAGCTTGTTGGCGGTGTCGCTGTTGAGTCGCTCAGGCAGCCATAGCACTACGCTTTTGTAGGGCGAACGGTGGCTGGTGAACGACAGTTTGTGGATAAGCGCCGAACTCTCGTTGACGTAGATCACCGGCTGCGCATTACGGCGTCCGAATGATTCGGCCCATTGGTCGAAGTCCATATAGAGCCGGTCGGTCATATAATCGCGCCATTGGGCTGCATAGTCGTCCGACACCGGCGCCGAGTCGGCCCCCTCTTTCTTTACCGTCGGATAAGTATAGTGGGTGTCGATATGGTTGAAGCTCTGATGCTGCAGGCACGATGGGCATTGGCCGCAGCTGTCGCCGTCGTGGCGGTCGGTGCAGCACACATATTGCACGAAAGCCCTTGCAAGAGCCATCTTGCCGACTCCCGACGGACCTTCGAGGAGCAGCGCGTGTGGTATGCGGCCGGTGTCGGCCATCTGGCGCAGACGTGATTTTACCGCTTCAAGACCCGGTATGTCGGCAAATCTCATAATACCTGTCGCAGGGCTTTTTCCACGCTCCGCGTGGCGTTGAGCGAATAGATATGTACCGACGGCACTCCGGCCTCATACAGACCGCGCATCTGCATGGTCATCCATTCCACGCCCACCTCTTTGGCCTGGGCGTCATCCTTGCATTCCATTATGGCGCGGGCCAGATCGGTCGGTATGTCGACATGAAACACCTTGGGCAATACCGTCAGCTGCCCTTTGGTCACAATAGGCTTGATTCCCGGAATGATAGGCACGGTGATGCCGCTCTGACGGCAGCGGTCGACGAAACTGAAATAGCTGTCGTTGTCAAAAAACATCTGTGTGACTATATACTGGGCGCCGTTGTCGATTTTATTTTTCAGCCATGCTATGTCTATGTCGCGGTTGGGTGCTTCGTCGTGTTTCTCCGGATATCCGGCCACGCCGTAGCTGAAGGGCGAGTCGTTGGCCGAGTCCATGGTGGTGCCGTCAACAAACGTCCCGTTGTTGAAGTCGTTGATCTGCCGCTGGAGTTCCACAGCGTGTGCATGACCGCCTGTATTGGGTATGAAACGGTTGTCGTGACGGGCTTTGTCGCCGCGGAGCACGAGCAGGTTGGTTATGCCCAGAAAACGCAAGTCGATCAGTGCATACTCCGTTTCGGCTTTGGTATAGCCGCTGCATATGATATGCGGCACGGCCGGAATGCCGTAGCGTTGCTGAAGGGCTGCGGCCACTGCCACGGTGCCGGGGCGCGAACGCTCGCTGACACGCTGGTACAGGCCGTCGGCCGTCGACTTGTACACCATCTCGCTTCGGTGAGTGGTGATATTGATATAAAGCGGCTCAAAACATTTCAGGCTGTCGATACCAGCAAACAACTGGTCGATGCCTTTGCCTTTAAGCGGAGGGAGCACCTCTATGGAAAATCCCTTGGAGCCTTTGCGCTGTATTAATTCCGGAATAGTCATGATGGATGCAAAATTAAGCATTTTCACCCGAAATCCGCTTGTTTGTCCCCGATAAATGCCACAAATGTCGTTCATGCCGCCACACATGCCGCCATACCGGATGTAAGTGAGTGCTTTGTGGCATTG
>JAIDKJ010000198.1 GCA_029051835.1 Paramuribaculum sp.
AGATGCGGAAGTTGACCAGCTGGCCTTCGCGGAAGTCCTCGATGCGGATGTTGTCAAACGTGATGTCGCGCACCACATTGTTGTCGCCGCAGCTTATGCTGAAACAGCCCTGATAGTCAATCTGCATTTCTTTGTGGTCGAGAATGTCAATGTCTCGGTATGTGATGCCCGTGATGGTGTCGGCAGGCGCGTCAGGACCAATCTCGGTGGCACTTCCGTGCAGACCAATCATGATGGGGTGGGCAACATCGGCCCATAGCGTGGAATTTTCCATCGTGATGTTTTTACAGCCGCCCACAAAGCCCTTGCGGGTGGCATAGATGGTGGAGCAGTCATCGCTGTTGCGGCAGAACACATTGTTGTAGTGTACGTTGTTGCTGGAAAATACGTTCATGCCGTCACCCCAGCCGTAATAGCTGATGGATTTTACATTGTTGATGCTCACGGATTCGCTTCCGCCCACAGGTATCTGGGTGACGATTATGCCGTCGGCTTCAATGTTGCGCGAGCGTCTGATGGCTACACCCTCGCCACGTCCGCGCGGATGCACTTCGCCGCGTCCGTAGAACTTTACGTCATGTACTCCTTCGGCAATGAGTCGGCCATAGACTCGTGCTCCGCCGTCGATATATACTGTCGTGCCTGAGGGAATACGCAGCGTATCGCCTGGAAGATTATGTACGCCGGGAGCAAAATATATAAGGTCTTTGTGCTTTTTGAGATTCTTTAGAGTTTTTGTTGAGGGACGGTGTGAGTCCAATGGATTGGCAAAAAGATGGAGGTTGTGGAATATGTCACCGTTGACTTCGACCGAGAGGTTGCGTGGACGGTCAAGGGTGAATGTCAGAGTGTCTCCGCTGACAGTCGGAGTGATTTCGTAGGATAGAGGACGTATGCGGGCAGTGTTGACTGCATTTTTATTGGATATTACCTCGACCTCCACATTGCCGTCAAAGTCAAAATAGGCCATTGATGCCGTCTCTGTATGATGATTAGTGTCGCGCACCTGGTCAACCTTTACGGGATATACGGCTACCTGTCGCCACTCGCCGCCGTCCTGACGTACCCTTACAGTGAAGTCATCAATGGTTTCCACGCCTTGTCCGGCAGGATAAGTCACGAGTTCGGAATGGCCTGTGAGGCTAAGTGCGAGAAGTGAGGCTGATAGAAGTCTGCGATACATGATGGGATAATGATTGATCGTTGGATGTAATGATGATGGGATAGCATCGGCGAGAAAAGAATGAGAGGCGGACATCGGTGCGGCCCGTATGTCCGCCTCTCATGAAGATACATATTAAATCAAACCTATTGTGTGAAGCTTATTCGCGATGGTGCATGAGGGTGGAGAAGCCGAGTTGGTCGAAACCGCCCGAGCTGTTGCCGTAGTGTCCGCCGCCACCGTCGGGACGGTAACGCTCGGCAAATTCGGTCACATAGGTGGCCTTTACGCCATGACTCTTGCAGTAGCCGGCCCATATGTCCCATCCGGGACGCACCGAGCCACGACCTTCGGCTGAAATCTTAGTCATGAGATTTCCGCTGTATGTGTATTCCTTGAAGGGCATTGAACTCTCGGGATATTTGAATGAAGCGTCAGTGCTGCCTGAAGTGACACCTTCTTTAAGCAGATTGTATTTGGCCACATACTGGGCAAAGGCTATAGCGCGTCCGTCCTCGAAGGCGAAGAGATCCTCGCCGATGCTGTAGGCCATCTGGCAGAAGGCACCGACCATTGCGGCGCAGAGAGTGTTGTGGCCCTGGTCACGGCCGGCCTCGTTGCCTTGGGCGAGCTTCTCACCTGTGCCCGAGGGATCATCGAATACGGCAATTACGCCTTTACGCATTATGCAGCCAGGGCCATCGCCTTGCTTGAAATGCAGTATTGCCTCGTTGACCATATCCTGGTCTTCGCAGAGGATGCCCATTGAAAGGATGGCTGTCATGGAGGCGAGGTCCCAGTTCATCCACGCATGGTCGGTAGTATTGGTGGCGATGAATTTGGAGCAGAATGGATAAAAGTGAGTCTTCATCCAAGCGGTCACCTTCTCAAAACCTTCTGATTTGTCCCAATTGTTGTAGTCGCGTACAAGTTCGGCAGCATTGGCGGCCTGATGTATCTGAAACATTATGAGATACTCATTGGGATCGATGACTTCATCCTTGTAGTTCTTGCGTCCGAGGAGAAGGCCTTGGTTGATTGTTGCCCAGTCCTCAAGAATTTCTATGGCATTTTGTGCTGCATCGGCATCGCCTGAAAGCTGCCATTTGAGTCC
>JAIDKJ010000199.1 GCA_029051835.1 Paramuribaculum sp.
CATGAAAAAGCCTGACGCGACGACGAACAGCGCCTGACGGTCATAAGAGCGCACGACATTATGATGCACTGATAAACCGAATACCACGACTGTACGTCGAGCGGACGGAATTGTCGGAGTAGGTATTTGTCGTAGAGCGCACTGACTGCGCCAAGAAGTGCGGCGCCGACAGCCATCCACAGCCAGCGGCTGTTGCGTAGCGAAATGCCCTCGCTGGCGCTTATACGCGAGATCATATAGAGGGAGAAAAATCCGAGGGAAATTCCGGCCCACTGCAGGAGGTTGAGCTGTTCGCCGTACACAGCCACGGCGCCGACCAGTACCATGACCGGACGTGAGGCATTGATTGGCCCCTGAATGGTCAGCGGGAGATGCTTGACGGCAAAGTATCCGAGGATCCATGACCCGAGCACGATAAATGATTTGATGATGATCATGAAGTGATCGGCTGTCGATGTTATCGAGCACTCCCCTGTCGCGATGCCTCCGATAAGCACCGGCGACATCAGTGCGGCTCCGAAAACGGTGTTGAGCATCAATACCGTCAATACGTCATTGCCACGCACCGACAGCTTCTTCATCACGTCGTAGAACCCCAGACATGCAGCCGATATAAGAGCCAAAGCCACCCACATGACGCAACGTGCTTATGCGAACAGCAGGCGGAAGGCTTCCTCCACTTTGCCGACTTCGGTTATTTTTATATTGAGAGCGCCGAGATCCATCCCCTTCACATTACTTCGGGGAACGATTATCTGCTCCATGCCGAGTTTCTCTGCCTCCTGTATCCGCTGCTCGATGCGGGTTACCGGGCGGATCTCGCCTGTCAGCCCCACCTCTCCGGCCATACACACCTTGTGAGGCACCACCATGTCGACATTGCTCGACAGTATAGCGCTTATCACTGCCATGTCAAGCGCCGGATCGTTGACTTTCATGCCTCCGGCTATATTGAGAAACACGTCTTTCTGAGCCAGTTTGAAGCCAACACGCTTCTCCAGCACGGCAAGCAGCATATTCATCCTTTTGGCGTCAAAACCTGTCACCGATCTTTGTGGTGTGCCGTAGGCGGCGGTGCTGACGAGAGCCTGCACTTCGATCATCAGGGGTCTGATTCCCTCCATCGTCACACCGATGGATGTGCCCGACAGATTGTTGTCGGTCTGCGAAAGCAGTATTTCCGAAGGGTTGGTGACTTCCCTGAGTCCGGTCCGTACCATTTCGTAAATGCCGAGTTCGGATGTGCTTCCGAATCGGTTTTTGATTGATCGGAGCAACCGGTACAGATAATGTCGGTCACCTTCAAACTGCAACACAGTGTCGACGATATGCTCCAGCACTTTAGGTCCGGCGATATTGCCCTCCTTGGTTATATGGCCTATCACTATCACAGGCACACCGCTCTCCTTGGCATAGCGCAGCAGCCGTGCCGAACATTCTCTCACCTGCCCGACGCTGCCGGCCGGCGATTCAAGTTCGTCTGAGGCGATGGTCTGTATCGAGTCGATGATGAGCAGTCCGGGATCTATGT
>JAIDKJ010000002.1 GCA_029051835.1 Paramuribaculum sp.
GTCCATTACCGTACCGCGCGAGGTGCCCACCGCGTCGCGCAGCTCCACGTGGTTGTTGAAGAGATCCATCGTGAGCGAGGTGACGTCGGCCGGACGATACGTTTCGCTCTCATCGCTCACAGCGTCGGGCATAAACGGACGCAGGTCATAACCCACATCCTTGATCATCAGCTGATACATGCCGTCGTTCTCGCTCCAGTAGCCCGCAAGCCCGGCCGGGATCACCTTGCGCAGGCTCGCTGCGTCGTCGACGCCGGTCACACGGGTGCCGTAGTAGCCGGCAGCGAAATGATTGTCGCCCGTGCCGCGTGCTACGAACTTCAGATAGCTGCTGCCGTCCCATCCATACATGAAGGAGGAGTTGAGAGCCGTAGTGTGCACGCCCGTCACCGTGAGCTGACGGCTGAAGCGCACCATCGTGCCGTCGGCTATGCGCCGTTCGTCCCCCTCGGGCAGACCGCTGCGCTCTATCAGGTCGGAGATGTCGTCGACCTCCACGGGAGCATAGCCCTTGATCGGCACCACCACGACCGATGTCTTGACCGGCGACGACGAGAATCCCGCCGGCACATAGTCAGCGGCCTCGTTCCAGTAGTGGAGATAGACTGTCCGCTCGCTGTCAAAGCGGGTGCCGTCGTTGGTAGTGGTGAATTTTACGTTACCGGTGGTGCCGCCCGGGAGCAGCGCGCCATCGGTCGCCATCCATATCGTGGCATTTTGCTCTTTTATGTACTGTTCGTTCATGAGGCCTCTGGTAGCGGCCGCCTGACCTATATCCTGGCTGTAGAACATCCAGCATATAGTGCCGTTACCTCCCCCCACAGGACGCCGTAACTGCGCCGCCGACAGCGTTATATACTCGTAAATCGGACCGTTTTTATTCACCTTGCCTTTCGACTGGTCGAAGACTATCTCCTGCGCCGGATCGGCGGTCAGACGCTTCACCTTGAACTCCGTCACAGCTCCGGGCTCGCCCCCTTTAGATAGGCAGCGGGCCTTGAAGGTGTATTCCTTTTCCGGTTCCAGTTCAGGGATATGGAAGTAGAGTATACCTTCCTCTTTGACGTAACGGTTATAGTTCACAGCGCCACCCTCCGGGGAATCGGTGTCGGGGTCTGTGCCGTCAACAGTATAATACACCACCGGTCTTTCAAGGCTCTGCGTCTCAGTCTGTGTGCCGTTCTGCTGACGCACCGTGTACGTCTTTGTGGCGCATCCGTCAGGAATACGGAGCGCCACTATCGCCTGAGGCGACACATGGTGAAGCGTATTGTCGACAAAATATGGGGTCGTCCCCACTTTGTTGATTATATACTCGTCAATCGATCCGCGCTCGTCATAAGTCAGAAGCTCCGGACTCGCAAACGGCACCTCCAGATCAATATCCAGCTGCTGCAGATAGGCCTGAGATGAAGATTGCAAAGTCACCTCCTGCGCCGGCTCACTCAACGTGAGTGTGAATGTAGGTTGAGAGGCGTTATCCGAAATCCAAGTCAGTCCTGACGGTGCTGACGGAAGTTTAGAACTGTTGTCA
>JAIDKJ010000020.1 GCA_029051835.1 Paramuribaculum sp.
AGCCCAGCAGCAGTTTCAGAAGGGTGGTCTTGCCGCTGCCGCTCGATCCGACGATGGCTGTCACTTTGCCGGCGGGGATGGTCAGGCTGACGTCGTGTAGCACCCGCGACCGTTCCGTGCCGTCGTAGGCGAATCCCACCCCTTCAAGCCTGAGGTCGGCTTCCGGGCCGGGCACATCGCTCTTTGCGTCGATGTCGCGCTCCTCGTCGGGTCGGCAATGGATCTCGTTGAGCCGTTCGAGGCTTATGCGGGCGTCCTGCCACTGGCGTATGAAGCTGATGAAGGAGTTGACCGGGCCGTTGAGGGCGCCGACGATATACGTCAGCGACACCATCATGCCGAGCGTCATGGTGCCCTCCACCACTCCGCGGGCGGCTATGTAGGATATCACTATGCCGGTGGCCTGGTTGAAAAACACCGATCCCACCTGCTGCACCTGTCCGAGAGCCTGACCCTTGAGGCTGATGTCGAACAGTTTCACCTGTATGCGTTCCCACTGCCAGCGTTTCTGCCGCTCGCAGTTGTTGAGCTTGATCTCCTGCATGGCAGTGACCATCTGCACCAGCGAGCTCTGTTCGGCCGAAGCCTGCTCGAACCGGCGTATATCGAGGTCGCGGCGCCGCTTCATGAAGGCCGTGACCCACAGTATGTAGCAGCTGTTGCCGGCAAGGAATATGGCCAGTACAAGAGGGCTGTAGACGGCGAGCACTATGGCGAACACCATGAAGTTGACCATGGAGAAGAGCGTGGAGAGCGACGAGCCCATCAGAAACTGCTCTATGCGTCCGTGGTCGCCGATGCGCTGCAGTATGTCGCCGACGTTGCGGGTGTCGAAAAAGTCGAGCGGAAGCCGCATCAGCTTGCACAGAAAGTCGGAGATGAGCGATATGTTGATGCGGGCGGTCACGTGGAGCATGATCCAGCTTCGAGCGAAGTCCACGGCGGTCTGCGAGGCCGTCAGCACGAGTTGCGCTATCAGTATCAGCACTATGAAGCTGATGTTGTGCCCGTGGATGCCAACATCGACCAGCGACTGCGTAAGAAACGGAAATATCAGCTGCAACACGCTCGCGAGCACCATTCCGGCCGCCAGCAGGGCTATCTCGCGCCGGTAGGGCTTCAGATAGCGCGTGAAGAAGCGGAGCGAGCGTCGGCCGGCGGCTTCCGTATCGCTGTGGCGCTCCATGTCGGGGCCCGGCGCCAGAGCGAGCACAGCCCCCCGGCGTGAGGCTCCGTCGCCCTCGGCTCCCCAGCAGCGAAGTATCTCCTGCTCGCTGTAGGTGAGCTTCTTGGTGGCCGGGTCGGAGATGTGGAAGCGGCGTCCGCGCAGTCCGCGCGTCACCCGGTGGCATACTACGAAATGCCGCTGGTTCCAGTGGAGTATGCATGGCATCGGCACCTCGTCGGCAAGCGTGTCGATGTCGATCTTCACGGCCTTGGTACGAAATCCGATAGCCTCGGCGGCCTCGCTGATGCCGAGCATCGACACGCCGGCCCGCGTGATGTGGCACAGGCGCCGGAGCGTGGCGAGCGAATATTCCTTGCCGTAGTATCGGGCTATCATCCGCAGGCAGGTGGGCCCGCAGTCCATTGCGTCGAGCTGTCGGTAATGTGGAAAGTAGTGCATGACGTCAGATGATCGATCGGATTGATGCGGCAAATCTCGCAAGACACTCCTTGCCCCCATGGTGCATGTAGCTCTCGCGAAGATGCAGGTGGGAGTACCAGAGGTAATTGAAAACTGCTCTGGCGACATCGTGATGTCCCCAGAGCAATTTTTCAGACTGTGCGTCGAGCTGTCGGTCAAGCCACGCCGTCAGATCGTCGTGAAAACGCACTATGCGGTCGTCAGACGAGGTCATTTCCGTTTCTTGGGCATGATGTTTATCTTATACTGTGCGTGGAAGAGGAAGAATCTCGGAAGTGTGTTGACATATCTGACGGTGCGTCCCTGTGCGTTGACTGCATATTGCACCGAGTTGAGCTGACGGAGCAGGTCGAATCCGTCGAGCATGAGGGTCCACCGGCCGCGGTCGAGGGTGTAGGCCAGGCGGGCGTTCCACACCCAGTCGGAGTTGTTCATCACCGGAGTGTCGTAACCGCTGCGGGTGAAGAGCGTCATGTCGGTCGACAGCGAGAAGTTCTTGGTGAATTTCACTGTGGCCACCACGCCGTAGTTGGCGTCGAATGCGTCGATGGTGCTGAAGTCGGGCCGTTCGGAGCTTGTGTGGCGCAGCTGCAGGTTGGCCTTGCCGATGATGTTGAGCCATTCGGCGGCTCCCCATGTGATGCGCACCCGCTGGCTTCCGACGAGGTTTCTGACGGTGAACGGCGCCGGCGCCACGTCGTCGGTGCCTATCACGTCGGTGGCATGGCCGTATTTCACCTCGCTTGTGGCCGCCAGTGTCAGCTTGCGGGCCTTGTCGAGCGGCAGCATGAAGCTGTTCATCGCTCCGGTTTCCCAGTTGCCCGAGGTGTTGTAGGAGCGTATGGTGCGCACTCCCGTGCGGGTGTCGTAGCTGTAGCCCCTGACGAGTGCGTTGGTGAGCAGGCGGTAGTAGATCTGGGCAGCCTCCATTATGCGGCCATTCTGCGGAGTAAGCTCATAGCGCAGTTTCCAATTGAAATCATGCTGGTTTTTGAGCGAGGGCGCTCCGAGCAGTATGGTCAGCGGGTCGGAGGTGTTGGGGATGTCGACGAGATAGCGCATGTCGGGCATCTGTGCCTGAGACTCAAATTTCAGTATGAGCATGTTGCGGTAATCTTTGCCGCCCCACCGGTTGGAATATGCGCCGAAGCCGTATTTCACCTCGGTCCAGCTGTCGGTGAACTGCATGGAGTGGCGTGTCTTCCTTATGGCCTGTCCGGCCTGGGTATAGTCGAGATGCTGGGTGTTGAATCCGAGTGTCGGGCCGAGCATTATCCGCCAGAAATGTCCGTCGCCTCTGAATACCTGTGACGACCGGAATCCTACGGTGTGTGTCAGAGTCTTGTCGAGCTGATAGTAGCTGTTGGCCTGATCGAGCGACATCGGAGCGTCGAACG
>JAIDKJ010000200.1 GCA_029051835.1 Paramuribaculum sp.
GAATATCCGCAACTTCTGCATAATAGCCCATATTGACCACGGCAAGAGCACTCTGGCCGACAGATTGCTTGAATATACCCACACCGTAGAGGGTAAGGACCTTCAGGCACAAGTGCTTGATGATATGGATCTGGAGCGAGAGCGTGGCATTACGATCAAGAGTCATGCCATACAGATGAATTACGCTTCGGGCAATGAGCAGTATGTGCTGAATCTTATCGACACTCCGGGACATGTGGATTTCTCTTATGAGGTGTCGCGTTCGATAGCTGCATGCGAGGGAGCGTTGCTGATAGTCGACGCGTCGCAGGGCATTCAGGCTCAGACGATATCCAACCTGTATATGGCTATCGACAATGATCTCGAGATTATACCGATAGTCAACAAAGTGGATCTTGACAGCGCCAAGCCTGAAGAGGTGGAGGATCAGATTGTGGATCTGCTGGGTTGTGATCATTCGGATATCATACGTGCCTCAGGCAAGACCGGTCTGGGGGTGCCTGAGATTCTTGATGCGATCATCTCCCGCATACCGGCTCCCAAAGGGGATCCGGAAGCTCCGCTTCAGGCGCTGATCTTCGACTCGGTGTTTAATCCGTTCAGAGGTATCATAGCGTATTACAAGATTGTCAACGGCACGATCCGTCGCGGCGATTTTGTGAAGTTCGTGGCTACAGGCAAGGAGTATCATGCCGATGAAATCGGTGTGCTTAAGCTTGATATGGCGCCGCAACAGCAGCTTTCGGCCGGCAATGTGGGATACATTATATCGGGCATCAAGACCTCGCGTGAGGTGAAGGTGGGCGATACGATCACCCATGTCGACCGTCCGTGCAGCGAGGCTATAGCCGGTTTTGAGGAGGTGAAGCCTATGGTGTTTGCCGGAGTATATCCTATAGAAACAGAGGAGTTCGAAAATCTCCGCGCATCGCTCGAAAAACTTCAGCTCAACGATGCGTCCCTGACATTCCAGCCCGAATCGTCGGCTGCGCTCGGATTCGGATTCCGTTGCGGATTCCTCGGACTTCTTCACATGGAGATCATTCAGGAGCGTCTCGGCCGTGAATTTGATATGGATGTCATCACTACGGTGCCAAACGTATCCTACCGGGTGTTTGACAAGCATGGCAACATGACTGAGGTGCATAACCCCTCGGGATTGCCTGAACCAACGCTGATCGATCATATCGAGGAACCGTATATCCGGGCGTCGATCATTACTGTGGCCGATTTTATCGGTCCGATTATGACTCTCTGCCTGTCGAAGCGCGGCATCCTTGTGAAGCAGGAGTATATTTCCGGCAACCGCATGGAGATGACTTTCGACATGCCGCTCGGCGAGATAGTCATCGATTTCTATGATAAGTTGAAGAGCATATCGAAGGGATATGCGTCATTTGACTATCATCTGCATGATTTCAGGGAGTCAAAGCTTGTGAGACTCGACATACTGCTCAATGGCGAGAGCGTCGATGCGTTGTCGACACTTACTCATGCCGACAACGCCGTAGGGTTCGGTCGCCGCATGTGCGAGAAGCTCAAGGAACTGATTCCGCGTCAGCAGTTCGATATAGCCATTCAGGCCGCTATCGGCGCTAAGATCATAGCGCGTGAAACCATCAAGGCTGTGCGCAAGGATGTGACCGCCAAGTGTTATGGTGGTGATATATCGCGTAAACGCAAGCTTCTGGAAAAGCAGAAGAAGGGTAAGAAGCGCATGAAGCAGATTGGTTCGGTCGAGGTGCCGCAGAAAGCGTTTCTGGCTGTGCTCAAGCTCGACTGAAGCCGGCTTGCTATTCCCGATGCAACACCTTTACTGGTATCCGGCACACGGATGCCTACGCAGGCATAGTCCGATCAGCTGTTTATCCGATTGAGTGTATAATATATTTTGATTGTTTCAACAGCTCTCTCCATTACAACAACCAACCGAAATGTCAAGCGAAATCAACAACATTGTCGAAAGCGAGCATCATGCTCCGTTTTTTGCGGCCCGTCAGGCCATACGCCGCCATGCTACCGGTGGCAATATTCTTATAGTTTCCACTCTGCTGGCCATGATTGTGGCCAATATTCCGGCTATCAACCATTATTATTTTGAGTTTTGGGAGCAGGAAGTGAGATTGCAGATCGGTGATTTCAACCTCTTTTCCCATGGGGGCAAGCCGATGAATATGCTTGAATTTATCAACGATGCTCTGATGGCGATATTCTTCTTCTCGATAGGTCTGGAGATCAAGCGAGAGGTGCTGGTAGGGGAGTTGTCGTCGTTCAAGCAGGCTCTGCTGCCTATCATGGGTGCTGTCGGAGGCATGATAGTGCCCGTCGGTATATTCTACATGCTTTCGAAGGGTACTGACTATGTGGGAGGCTCGGCCATACCGATGGCTACCGACATAGCATTCTCGCTGGGTGTGCTCGCTATGCTTGGATCGCGTGTGCCTATCTCGCTGAAGATATTCCTTACCACCCTGGCTGTGGTCGATGACATAGGCGGTATCATAGTCATAGCGGCTTTTTATTCCTCGCATATCGAATATATGCTTCTGGTCTATGCCGCAGTGCTTCTCGGTGTGCTTCTGCTCGGAAGCGCCATGCATATAAAGAGCAAGATATTCTATCTCGGTCTGGGCGGATGTGTATGGTTCCTGTTTCTCAACTCGGGTGTACATCCTACGATCGCCGGAGTGCTTGTGGCCTTCTGTGTGCCTGCATCGCCTGTGTTCAAGCCGCGGAGATATGTGAAGATCATACGTGCTTCGATAGCCCACTTCAAGTATGAGGACGATGAGCATCTCGAGCAGTCGAGCATACTTAACCGCGAGCAGATGGACTGGCTTAAAATGATCGAGTATGCTTCCGACAAAGTGATATCGCCGCTGCAGGATCTTGAGGACTCTCTCCATCCGGTGGTCAACAATTTCATCGTGCCATTGTTTGCTTTTGCCAATGCCGGCATATTCCTTCTCAACCTTGATCCGCTGTCGATCGTCGAGGGTATTTCGCTGGCCATTATATGCGGTCTTGTGATAGGCAAGTGTGCGGGCATCTTCATATTCTCATGGCTGACAGTGAAGCTCCATCTCGCTCCAATGCCGTTGCGCGCCAACTGGAAGATGATGGCTTCGGTGGCCATGCTTGGCGGCATCGGATTCACGGTATCGCTGTTCATCGCCAATCTGTCGTTTGCCGGCATGGGCGCTCATGGTGCTGATCTGCTCAATCATGCCAAGCTCGGCATAGTGGTAGGCTCGCTCGTTTCCGGTATACTTGGATTTGTATTGCTCAGTCGCACTCTTCCTGTCGGAAGTCAGTGCGCTGCTCCGGATGATGAGGATACACACCTGTAAATAAGCAGTTTTATATAACGAACCGGCGTCGCGTTGCCTTTTGTAGGTAGCGCGACGCTGTTGTGTTTCGACCGTTTTGGCATGTTTTGGCATGTTTTTATGCACATATTTATGATGCGATATTTGCAAAATTCACATTTAATTGTTAATTTTGGGACGAAGTGTTAAAAACGGCGCATTGACTTTTTTATGCTCCGCTAACAATTCGGGCGGTTTAAGCGTTAACATAATAAATCAAAAAACATTCAGCCGCTTTGGCGGCTGCGAAATGATAAAATGAAGAAATCGACAATCTGGGCAATAACCATCATAAT
>JAIDKJ010000201.1 GCA_029051835.1 Paramuribaculum sp.
CCTTTTCTGCGTGTCGCGTGGGCTCGGATTTGTTTATAATAGACAGGCCATAGACAGGGCGGTGCAGACGACTCCTCCGATGACCATGGAGGCTACGATGCCCGACGTGCCGCTTATGCCGACAGCCACAAATATGGCCGAAGCTACAATGAGTGTCATTAGGGTCATGCCCGACACCGGATTAGTGCCTACGATGGCAATGGCGTTGGCGGCGACGGTAGTGAACAGGAATGCTATCACTGTGACGACGATCCATGCCACCAGAGCCTGCCAGAAGTTATGGAGCACTCCGGCCCAGAAGAATGCAAAGACAGCCACGAGAGCTATGACAATGTAGAACACTACATGTTTCATCGACAGGTCGGCCTGCCAGCGCAGAGGCTTGCGCTCGCTCTTGCCGCCTTTGAATTCGCGGCTTGCGAGTCCGGCAGCCTGTACGATGATGCCCCATGATTTGATGATGCCGATCACCCCCGCCATGGCGATGCCGCCAATTCCTATGAGGCGCGCGTAGTCGGCAAAAAGCGCGTCGGGCGAGAGCGATGCGATCTCGGGAGCGCCGTATGTGCCCATAAGCGGCAGGATCACCCACCAGACAAATGCCGATCCGGCGAAAATCACGAAGGCATATTTGAGGCCTACAATATATCCAAGTCCGAGGAGGGCTGCACCGGTGTTGCAGCTTACCACGATCTTGCATTTGTCGGCAAGCGCGGCTCCCCAGCCGCAAAAGGCTGTCGATACCTGTTCGGCCCAGAATCCGAAGGTCGATACGATGTAGTCGTAGACACCTCCGATAAGCGAAGCTACAACCAGCAGGCGTGCCTGAGCGCGGCTTCCGGCGCCTGTACCCTGTCCGCTTGCAAGCACCTGCGTGGTGGCTGTGGCTTCAGGGAAGGGATATTTGCCGTGCATATCCTTGACGAAGTATTTTCTGAAAGGTATGAAGAAAAGTATGCCGAGCACGCCTCCGAGCAGCGAGCTGAGGAATATCTCGATGAAGTTGACCGTAATATCAGGGTAGCTGCTCTGAAGTATGAACAGCGAGGGGAGTGTGAATATGGCTCCGGCCACGATGACGCCTGAGCAGGCGCCGATCGACTGTATGATTACATTCTGGCCGAGTGCTCCGTCCTTTTTAAGGGCGCTCGACATTCCGACAGCAATAATGGCGATCGGTATGGCTGCCTCAAACACCTGTCCGACTCTCAGGCCGAGATAGGCTGCCGCCGCACTGAATATTACTGCGAGAAGCAGACCGACTCCGACTGAGTAGGGGGTCACTTCCTTGTAGTCATGAGCCGGGTGCATCAGCGGACGGTAGTGCTCGTCGGCTCCAAGCTCGCGGAACGCGTTTTCGGGCAGTTCCACCGGATCGGCCGTCGAATATATGTCGGCCTGGATCTCTGTCTGTTTTTTTTCCATTGGCTTGATCTGTATGATTGGTTTATTTCTTTTGCAAGTGATGTCAGGATGTCTGCGGACGTGAGAGTATGTCGAAGTTGTCGACATAAACCTCGGTCACTTTGCGTGCCACGCCTGCGCGATCCACCCATGTGCGGGTGCGTAGCTTGCCTTCGACGAATAGCTTGGTGCCTTTGCGGATATATTTTTCGGCGGTGTCGGCTGCCGAATCCCACATGATAAGCCGATGCCATTCGGTGCGTTCGGGTATATCCACTCCCGATGCCGTGCGGTAGCCGCGTTCGGTGGTGGCAAGCGACATTTCGGCTACTGGGCGTTTCTCCACATATCGGATTTCAGGATCCTGTCCGACGTTGCCCACGAGTATAACTTTGTTTACGCTCATAAACTCATAAATTAGTGGCCATACTAAAATAGATTGGCGACCGGCTGCAAATTTCCGTGAACGATCGTACTGAGGGTGGCCGTCGCACTCTATTTTTCGCGAAGTTACGAAAAAAATCCGAAGCCTCCTCGTTATGCCGGACTTTTAGAGGCGGAGTCGGGGAGGAAGAGAGGATATGTGTGCGTTGACCGGGATGTATCGAAATGTAGCGACGCCTTTCCGGCCAATAGCAGGCGGCGGAAAGGCGTCGTGAGTTAGTTAGACTGTAAAGTCAGTGGGCTGGATCAGCGTTGCGGTATGTCGACTTGTGTCTGACGGCCGTTGAGCAGGTAGTCGGAGAAGTAGTCGACCATGCGCCAGTAGAAGTATTCGTCCATATTGCCGAAGGCGTGGCGCTGGGTGGGGAGGTAGAGGAAGTCGAAGCGCTTGTTGGCGTTGATAAGGGCGTTGGCCACTCTGATGGTGTTGCCCGGATGAACGTTGTTGTCGAGGTCGCCGTGCACGAGCATGAGATGGCCTTTGAGATTGCGTGCGATCTCGGGGTTGGTCTGTATGGAGTAGACAAAGGTCGTGTCGCCTTTTTCGCTGACGGTTTCTTTCACACCGTGGTGGGTTTCGCTCCACCATCGGTTGTAGATGCGGTTGTCGTGGTTGCCGGCGCATGATACGGCTACTTTGAAGAAGTCGGGGTAGCCGAGTATGGCTGCTGTCGACATGAAACCGCCTCCGCTGTGGCCATGTATGCCCACGCGGTTGATGTCAATGTATGGGTGACGTGCGGCGAGCTGTTCGATGGCGGCTTTCTGGTCGGCAAGGCCGTAGTCGCGCAGATTGCCGTAGCCATAGTTGTGATACCACTTGGATCGGTCGGGGTGTCCGCCGCGGTTGCCCACGGTGATGACGATGAATCCGGCCTGTGCGAGGCGGTCGGTACGTACCGACATGCGTGTGAAGGGATAGTTGGTGGCTTCTACCTGAGGTCCGGGATACACGTAGTCGATGATGGGATATGATTTTTCGGGGTCAAAGTCGAAAGGCTTGTACATGACGCCGTACAGGTCTGTGACGCCGTCGGCGGCTTTGACTGTAAACACTTCCGGGAATTTATATCCGTTGGCAAACAGCTGGCTGAAGTCGGCGCGCTGCAGTGTCATTATCTTGTTGCCGCGGGTGTCGTAGAGCGCGGTTTCGGGAACGGTGTCCACGCGTGAGAAGTTGTCGACGAAGTATCGTGCATCGTCGTCAACGACGGGCGAGTGGAAGTAGGAACCGGAGTCGAGGCGGCGCACCGGGCCTCCGTCGAGGCTGACGCTGTAGAGGTGCTGATAGTAAGGATGCTCATCTTTTTCGCGTCCCATGGCTGTGAAATACACGGTGCGCGAGGGTTCGTCGATGTTGAGGATGTTGTGGACGTGCCATGGTCCTTCTGTCAGACGGCGTTTGAGATTACCCTTGTCGTCGTAGAGATACAGGTGAGCCCAGCCGTCGCGTTCGCTCCACTGCACGAGTTCTTTGCCATTGGATATGGCTCCGAGGGGACGCACCTCCTGATAGGTGTTCATCCGCTCCTCTATGATGGGGACTATCGTGTCGCTGCCTATGGTATAGGAGCAGATGTCGATACGGTGCAGGTCGCGGCTTGAACGGGTCAGGAAGAAGCGGTTGTTGTCGCCAAGCCATACAGCCGGCTGGTCGTACATGCCTCTCTGGCGGTGACGGTATGGACGGTAGGCGAGTGATATGGTCTGGTTTTTGAATTTTCTGGTGTCGATCTCCTTGCGGGAGTTGTCGGTCATGTCGAAGAGGTAGACGTGTTCTTCGGGCGCTTCCTTCTCTCCGGGCATCTGGTATTTGTA